>JALOMZ010000119.1 GCA_025455205.1 Chitinophagaceae bacterium
AAGAACCGCTTCTACATGGGCATAGGCTATACCATGGACGAGGGCGTGGTGCTGCATGAGAAACTGCAGAAAATGATGATCAATATCAACGATGAATTCCGCCTAACGAAGAATATCAAAGTGGGCTTCACCCTCAGCGGAGTTCGGCAGAAGTTACCATATGGAGCCGCTAACGGCCTGCTCTTTGATGCCCGCCGCGTGCTGCCCATCACGCCACCTACCACCAGCGTGAATATTAGCGCCGACCCCAGCAAGCCCCAGTTCCAGGATTATTATACCGAACTGGCCATTCAGGCCGCACAGATCGGCAACCCCCTGATGAACCTCAACAACAAGTGGGATAAGGAACTGCGTTATGAAAACCGCCTGGTAAGCAGCGTATATGTTGATTTCAACTTCCTGAAGAATTTCAACTGGCGCAGCACGTTCTACGTAGACCGCAGCAACCTCGACAGCCGCGGGTACAACCCCATCATCTATACCTACAACCCGGCTGTGGGCGGCCAACCCTATGTTGACCGCAATAACCGCACTACTTCGGTATATGAGAATGCAGAAACCTGGTCCAAGTACCAGCAGGATCATATCCTCACTTACAAGAAGAACTTTGGTGATCATGGTTTGACGGCCATGGCAGGTTTCACTACCTATTATTTCGGCTATCAGGGTCTTTTTGCCACTGCCAGCCAGTCCACTACCGGCGACCCGATTCCCAACGACAAGCGTTTCTGGTACATCGACAACGGTTTTGTTGACCTCTCCACCCGCCGCAGTTCCTCCGGACAAAGCGAGCGTACTACTGTTTCCGGCCTGATCCGGGCCCTCTACAACTACAAGGGCAAGTACATGCTCAATGCTTCCTTCCGCCAGGATGGCAGCTCGGCCTGGAGGCCTGAGAATGACCAGTGGCAGAGCTTCTATTCTGTGGGCGCCGCCTGGGAAGCCACCAAGGAAGGCTTCATGCAGAACCAGAAGATATTCGACTACCTGAAAGTGAAAGCCAGCTGGGGTGTGCTGGGTGTTCAAAACACCTATGGCTTTGCCTATCCGGCCTATCCGGCCCTGCAAACCGGCAATACCGCCGTGTTTGGCGAAGTGATTGCACCGGCCTATTCGCTGGCCTACAACGTGGATCCCAACCTGCGCTGGGAATCGGTGAACGCCATTGATGCGGGTGTTGAATTCAATATGCTGCAAAACAGGCTGCATGTGGAAGCCACCTACTACAGCAAAACCACCGAAGACCTGCTGAGCCTGGTACCCGATGGCAACAATCGCCAGCGCCTGAGCAATATCGGCACACTCTACAACAAGGGCGTTGAACTGGCTGCCAGCTATACCCATTCCTTCAACAAGGACCTCACCCTGACGGTAGGTGGCAATATCACCACCTTCAGCAATGAAATGGGTGATATCGCCTTCAAGCTGACCGCCAGCGAGGAAAGGCCCAACCAAACCGAAGCCGGCTATCCCATCGGATATTTCTATGGCTACGTGGTGGAAGGCATCTACCAGAGCTATGCCGACAAGCTGGCTTCGCCCACTGTAGTGGGTTATGAATACGGCCCCGGCGACTTCAAATACAAAGACATCAATGGCGACGGCAAGATTGATGCCACCGACCGCACCATGATCGGCAACCCCACGGCTGATTTCATCTATGGCGCCAACCTGAATCTCACCTACAAGAACTTCGACTTCAGCGTAGACCTGAACGGTTCATATGGCAACGAGATCTACCGCTACTGGGGAAGCTCTGAACTGCCTTTCACGGTGTTCAACTATCCCAAGTTCAAGATGAACCGCTGGCGGGGCGAGGGAACCAGCAACTGGGATCCAATCATCGCCTCCAACCGCGCCATCAACCGCCTGCCCAGTACCTACGGCATTGAAGATGGCAGCTACATCCGCCTGCGCAATATCCAGATCGGCTACAATTTCAGTCCGCAGGCTTTGGCCAAGGCCAAGATCAAGAGCTTCCGCGTATTCGTGAATGCCCAGAACCTCAAGACCTGGAAGAACAACTCCGGGTACACCCCTGAATACGGCGGTTCGCCCACTTCCTTCGGCATTGACAATGGCAACGGCCCGCTGCCGATGGTGGTAACCGGCGGTATCAACGTTAACTTCTAACTGTAAAATCTATCACAGCATATGAAACAAGTATTAGCAAAGAGGAGCTTCCTGCTGGGGCTGATGGCGCTGGGTTTGGTGCTGAGCGGCTGCCAGAAGTTCCTGGACCGCAAGCCGCTCACGGCCACACTGGAAGACCTGAACCAGGGCGGCCTGGAAGGGCAGATCTATGGGTTGTATGGCGCCATCCGTAACGGCGATATTGCCGGACAGGCTTTTGGCGGCATCCCCTGGCTGGGTCTCAATAACTTCCGCAGCGACGACAGCGAGAAGGGCAGCAGCGCTTCCGATGGTGCCGACTGGGGCGTGATCTACGACCAATTCCAGTATGTGAAAGACCATTGGAGTAATACCATCTACTGGGACCAGCACTATGTGCTCATTGGCCAGGCCAATACCGCCATTCAGATTGCCGACTCCCTGGGCCTGCATGATCCCGCGTCCAAGACCAACCGCGGTGAAGCCTATTTCTTCCGTGCCTTCTCTTATTTCGATCTGGTAAGGACCTTCGGAGAAGTGCCCAAGATCGATTTCCGGGTGTACAATGCCACGGATGCCCAGGTAGCCAAATCTTCAGTGGATGAGATCTACGCCCTCATCTTCAAAGACCTCGATTCTGCGGTAGCCTACCTGCCCCTTAACTGGAACAACCCCTCCGGCAGCAGCCGCTTCCCCGGCCGCCTCACCCGGGGCGCTGCATTGACCCTGCGGGCCAAGGCAAAGCTGTACCGCGGCCAGTGGGCCTCGGCGCTGTCCGACTGCCAGCAGGTGATGAACTCCGGCCAGTATGCGCTCACCCCGCAATTCAAGAATATCTGGCTCGATGCGGGTGAGAACAATTCAGAATCCATTTTTGAGATCCAGGCCAATATCGGTGCCAATGGCGCTGACAACTACTTCAGCTGGCATGCCATTGCACAGGGTGTTCGTGGCTCCGGCGAATGGGACCTCGGCTGGGGCTGGAATACGCCTACCTCCACCCTGGTGGATGCATGGGATCAGTTTGCCGGCGTAAATGCCAACCCCGCGCTGCCTGCGGATCCCCGCAAGAACGCCACCATCCTGTATTCAGGCGGCCAGGACGACTACGGTCGCCAGGTGCCCAGCGTGCCCACCATTCCCCGCATGTACTGGAACAAGAAAGTGTATCCGGAACCTTCCAAACAAACCTTCACCGGCAACCGCCAGGGGGGCTGGATCAACCAGCGCTGCCTCCGCTACGCCGATGTGTTGCTGATGGCAGCCGAAGCGGCCAATGAAGCAGGCAACAGCCAGCTGGCGGTGGATTACCTGGAGATGGTGCGTGCGCGCGCCCGCAACAGCGGCAACAACGCCGCCGCCCTGCCCAAGGTGAACTTCCAAAGCAAGGAGCAGATGCGCACCGCCATTCAGAATGAGCGCCGGTTTGAACTGGCACTGGAAGGCGACCGCTTCTTTGACCTGGTACGCTGGGGACTGGCCACCACCGTGCTGGCTCCGAACGGATATACCAATAAGCACCGGTACTATCCCATTCCGCAGCAGGCCATCGACAATTCCGGCGGCAAGCTGAAACAAAACCCCGACTGGCAGTAATCTATTTTGTTTGCTGCTGCCGGTATCATACCTGCAGCAGCAAACATCACCTACTTAATAAAGATCATTATGTTCAAGACAAATATGCGCCTCCTGCTTCCGGGCCTGGCCCTGGCCGGCAGCCTGATGATCACAGGGTGCCAGAAAATGGAACGTCCTGCCATGGGCGATTACCCCAAAGACAGCAACCCGCCCGGCGGCCCGTTGAAATTTTTTGTGGCCTTCGATGGCAGCACCACCAACCCGCTGATGAATGCAGTGGACAGCATCAGGGCCAACTTTGCTGCCGATAACCCCCTGCAATCGGTTGCCGGCATCAGCGGCAAGGCCGTACAGGGAGAAAACAAGAAGTTCATCAAATACGCCAAGCCCAACGACTGGGCCCGCGAAGCCAAGAGCTTCACCATCTCATTCTGGTACAAGCGCGATGGCCAGACCAAGAACAATACCGGCGGCAACGGACCGGAATACATCATGAGCTTCAAATCGAGCAATGGCCACTGGTCGGGCTCCAACCTGCTTGTTTTTCTGGAAGGCAATAACACGGCTGGCCAGGTGAAGGTGATGATGGCCGACAAGAGTAATCCCGTGAAGGATGGATGGTTCACCTGGGAAGGCGGTAACTCCATCCCGGGCCTGCTGAACAACCAATGGCACCATATTGCCCTGGTATACAATGCCAGCAACAAAACGATGATCCTTTATGTAGATGGCGTTGCAAATCCCAACACCCGCAGCTGGGGACACAGCACTGATTTTGCTTTCGATGATTCCAAGATCACGGAAATGCGCGTTGGTTCCGGCCCCCAGGACAATATCAACTCCGACGACTGGCTGTCGTCCACGTACAAAGGAACCCTGGACCAGCTGCGCCTCTACACTTCGGCCCTCACCGCCTCCGAAGTATCGGCCCTGTTCAGCGGTAAGAAGTAAATGAACATCGTTTTCATAAGCAGTTAGTTTTGGTAAAGGGCTGGTACAGGAATGTACGGCCCTTTTTATTCTAACCGCATTCTTTATATTATAAGAAGATTATATGCGTTTTTCAGGTCTCAGGATGCTTGTGCTTATGGGCTGCATGATGTTAGCGGCAGCCTGGCTGCCTGGATGCCGTAAGAAAGAGGGCATGTTTGAGTCATTGCCTGCTTCCAGCACCGGCATCCATTTCGAGAACAAGCTGCTTAAAAAGGACCTCTTCAATATCCTGTATTACCTCTACTACTACAATGGGGGAGGGGTGGCCGCCGGTGATGTAAACAACGACGGCCTGACCGACCTGTATTTCACCGCCAACAACAAGGGCGGTAACAAACTCTATCTGAACAAGGGGGGCTTTCAATTTGAGGATATCACCGATGCCGCAGGCGTGGCCGGCAATGCCGACTGGAGCAGCGGCGTTACCATGGCCGATGTAAACGCCGATGGCCTGCTGGATATTTACGTATGTGCCGTGAGCAACCAATTTGGCCTGGAAGGGCATAATATGCTGTTCATCAACAAAGGTGGTAACCGTTTTGAGGAACAGTCAGCTGCCTATGGCCTGCAGTTCAGTGGCCTCTCCACCCAGGCGGCCTTTTTTGATTATGACCACGATGGCGACCTGGATTGTTACCTCCTGAATCATTCCAAGAAGCCGCACGCCAATGTGGTGGACACCATCAACCGGCGTCGTGTTGATCCGGTGGCCGGCGACAGGCTTTACCGCAACGAAGCCAATACCGGAAAAAACACATTCACGGAAGTGGGTGCGCAGGCTGGCATCTACCAGAGCAACCTCGGCTATGGCCTGGGCCTGGCCGTGGCCGATTTCAACAATGATGGTTGGGAGGATATCTACGTAGGAAACGATTTTCACGAAAACGATTACTACTACCTCAACAACCAGGATGGAACCTTCCGTGAAAGCGGCGCAGAGCATTTCAACCATTACAGCCGCTTCAGCATGGGCAACGATGCAGCAGATTTTGACAACGACGGACAGGTGGATGTGGTAACGGTAGACATGCTGCCGCCCGACGAAAAAACACTTAAAACCTACGGCAGTGATGAAAACCCCACGGTGTACCAGGTGAAGCTGGGCCGCAATGGGTACCAGGACCAATATTCCCGCAACTGCCTGCAGCGCAACAACGGCAGTGGCAGCAGCTTCAGCGATGTGGCCCTCATGGCGGGCATTTCAGCTACTGACTGGAGTTGGTCGCCCCTGCTGGCCGATTTCGACAATGACGGCAACAAAGATCTCTTTGTATCCAGCGGCATTGTGAAGCGTCCGGTGGACATGGATTATGTACAGTTTGTAAGCGCCATGCAGGCCACCAAAGGGCTGGAGCAGACGGACAAATATGACGAAGAGACCATTGCCAAAATGCCTGATGGCAGCTCACACCCCTTCTTTTTCCGCTCAAACGGCAGCGGGCAATTCACCGATGTGAGTGAGGCCTGGGGCACCGCGGCTATGAAAGGCTACTTCAATGGCGCTGCCTATGCCGACCTGGACAACGACGGCCGGCTGGATGTGGTGATCAACAGCATTGATGCCCCGGCCGTAATACTGCGCAATAATACCCCTGCAGCACAACAATTAACCCT
>JALOMZ010000120.1 GCA_025455205.1 Chitinophagaceae bacterium
TTGACAAAAAGATCTCCAAAAAGCAGGATATGCGGGTGGGCCTTCGTATGAACGATATCCTGAACCAGAACATCGGCTTCCAGCGTAACATCAGCTCCAACTTCGTAACAGAGCGCACCTATGATGTGATCAGGCGTTTCTGGCTGGTTACCTTCCAATGGAATTTCAACAAGGGACCCCAGAAAGTGGATAGTGAAGACTGGTGATGCCGGCAATGCACCTGTAAGTAAATGCACCCAAAAAATCCAGCCATGCAAATTGTCAATCAGAAAAATATGATACGCATCGTGGCGGCAGTTGCAGCCTGCGTTGCCGTCTTTGTTCCGGCCGCCAAGGCGCAGCAGCGCATCATTACAGCAGGCAAAATTGAATACGAGAAAAAGGTGAACATGCACAAGTGGATGGGGAGCGAGTCGTCGTGGACGCAAGAGCTGAAAGACCGGATGCCGGAATACCGTACCACTTACTTCGACCTGCTGTTTGACAGCACCACGGCTGTGTACCGCATCGGGCGGGAGGCGAGCGAAGACAAATGGAAGGGTTTCTGGGGCCAGTCGGACGATGATCAGTATGTGGTGCACCAGGATTTTTCCCAGGGCACTACCACCGCCAGGAAGCAGGTTTTTGAAAAGCGGGTGATGTTGCAGGACAGCCTGCTACGCATTGAATGGCGCATTACGGACGATACCCGCAAGATTGCCGGTTTCGAATGCCGCAAGGCAGTGGGCCGCTTGTACGATACCCTCTATGTGGTGGCTTTTTTCACCGATCAGGTGATAACGCCTGCAGGTCCGGAACAATACCATGGGCTGCCAGGCACTATTCTGGGGCTGGCCTTTCCACGCTACTACACCACCTGGTTTGCCACCCGGGTGGAAGCCGTTCCGCCAAAAAAGGAGGAATTGCTGGTTCCATCAGGAAAGGCCACGCGCATAAACAGGCAGGAATTGCTGGCCATGGTCAAAAAGGCTTTTGATTGGGGCAGCGAGGAAGAAAAACAGCGGGGTATCTGGAATATGGTATTGTAACCCAATGTCATTCAGTTAACGGAGGGTGCCTTGTTCATCTGCGTAAATCTGCGTCCGCATCTGCGGGAAATATTCCCCGCAGATCTCGCTGATTGAAAACCGCAGATACCCGCAGATACTAACTAGATGACATTGGTATTGTAACCTGCAGCAAGAGGGGCGCACATTGGCGCCCCTCTTGCGTTTTTGATATGATCCATGATTTTTATTTCAATTCCAATATCCACATGGTTTGCGGTGGCAACTGCCATTCGCCGGTAAGCGGAAGCTGGCTGCCGTTGGTTATGTCTGCAGCACTGCTGTATCCGCGGAACAGGTCTTCAAACCGGCTGGTCAGCACTTTCTTGTTGTCGCGGGTCTGGTTGATAATGCACAATACCGTTTCCTTGCCGGATTGCCGGGCATAAGCATATACGCCATCCTGCGGGAGAAAGTCGATGGTATTGCCGGTGGTGAGTGCTTTGGATTGCTTCCGGTATTGCGCCAGCAGGCGCAGGTATTGGAAGGCTTCGTTTTCCTCTGGGGTTCGTCCTGAAGCAACAAATTTGTTGACGGCATCGCCGGGAAAGCCACCCGGGAAATCGTTGCGCTTTTTGCCATCGCCCTGCACATTGTCGTTCTTCATCAGGATCTCGGTGCCGTAGTAGAGCTGCGGAATGCCACGCAGGGTCATGAGCATGCCAATGCCCATTTTATATTTCTTCAGGTCGCCGCCAATCATGGTCATGAAGCGGTCCATATCGTGGTTGTCCAGGAAAATGCAGTTGCGGCGCGGATCTTCATACAACACATCCTGCGCCAGGGTCATCATGAGTTTGTTCACCCCTTCGGTCCAGCCAAAGTCCTGGTTCAGCGCCGTGAGCATGGCCGACTGCATGGGGAAGTCGGTAGTGCCGGGCAGGTTGTGCTTGAACGGCACCTTCATGTTGTTGCGGGTGAAATAGGCACTGCCGGCAACGGTATTGGCCCATGCCTCGCCGAAAATGGAGAGGGTAGGGTATTCTGCCAGCAGGGCTGCATTGATACGGTTCATGAAGGCTTCGTCGCAATACTTGTAGGTATCTACCCGCCAACCATCGATGCCGAATTCCTGGGTGCACCAAAGGCTGTTCTGGATCAGGAAATTGGCCATGTAGGGATTGCGCAGGTTTATGTCGGGCAGGTGGGGTGTAAACCAGCCGTCGAGCATCACCTTTTTGTCGGCCGCACTGGTGTAACCGCTGAACAGTGCTTCTTCGCGGTGGTTGCTGCCTGTATAGACCGGCCAGTTGTTGAACATGTCGGCAAATGGCTTGTCTTTGAACAGGAAGTGTTCATCCCCCACATGGTTGTACACGGCATCCTGGATGATCTTGATCCCCTGTTCATGGGCCCTGGCAGTCAGCTTTTTATAAGCTTCGGCACCGCCATAGCGCTGATCGATCTGATAGTGGTTGGTGATCCAGTAGCCATGGTAGCCGCTGATGGCGCCGGCCGGTTCCTGCTTCCACGGCATGTCGTTTTCGGTTACCGGACACATCCAAATGGCGGTAACGCCCAGGTCTTTCAGATAGGGCAGCTGGTTGATCACACCCTGCATATCGCCGCCATGGTGGGCGGAGGGGTTGGTCCGGTCACAGGTATTGTCGAGGTAGGAGGCTATGCGGTCATTACTGGTGTCGCCGTTGGCAAAGCGGTCGGGCATGAGCAGGTAAACGAAATCGGCCGATGTTATGCCGTTGGCGTATTCTTTGCCTGCGCCGCCGCGTTTAGGTTTTAGCTGGTAGTCAATGCTGAATTTGCCGCCGGCAGACTGGATCTGGATTTTCATGGTGCCGGGTTTGGCCGTGGCGCCAATGGCCAGGTCAAGCACCAGGTAATTCGGGCTTTCTGTGCGGGTGGTTTTTTTCAGCTGTACGCCGGGGTAGCTGATGGTAGCGGTGGGGTTGCCTTTGTTGATGCCTTCGCGGTGCACCAGCAACTGCAGCTGGTTCCATTTCATGCCGGTCCACCAATGGGTGGGGTACACTTCTGCTGACTGTGACGAAAGGTGCGTAAGGGGCAGTAAGACTGCGCAGGCCAGAAGGCAGCGGTACAGGGTGTTTGTCAATTTCATGCAATCTGTTTTCAGTTCCTTAATCGTTGCTCTTGATCACCACCTTGGCCAGGATGCCTGCCAGGGCCATGGAGGCGCCAGCAAGGCCAATCACATAAATGGCATTGCCGCCAAGGGCCGTGAGGGCCACACCGCCCAGCAGGCCGGCCACAATCTGGGGAATGGTAATAGTAGCATTGAAAATTCCCATATAAACACCGGTTTGCCGGGCCGGCAGGGAGGAGGAGAGGATGGCATAGGGCAGGGCCAGGATGGCTGCCCACGCAATGCCCACACCAATCATCGATAGGAAGAGCAGGTTTTTGTCGTGGATGAACATCATGGACAGCAGGCCCAGTCCGCCGGCCACCAGCGAAACGGCATAGGTATTCTTGCGGCCGAAGCGGTCGGCCAGTTTGGTGAGCACCAGCGAGTACAGGGCGGCAAACACGCTGTAGGCGGCAAAGATGACACCGGTCCAGTTGCCGGCCTCATTGAAGGCCTTGCTGGTGGCGTCGGTGGTGCCCCAGATATGCTGCGCAATGCCCTGGGTGGTGAAAACCCACATCAGGAAAAGGGAGAACCAGGAGAAGAACTGCGTTACCGCCAGCTGCATCATGGTAGACGGGGTATTTTTCAGCAGGGTCAGAAAGCTCACTTTCTGGGCCGCATCTTCCTCGGAAATGTTGTTATACTGGGCATATTCCGCAGGCGGGTATTCCCTGGTTCGGATGGATGTCCATATTACACTCAGCAGCAGGGCGGCGCCACCAAAGTAGAAGGACCAGATGACGGTGGGGGCCACCTTGTCGCCCTCGGCAGGTTCATTGGCCACGCCCCAGGCGGTAAGCAGGAAGGGCAGGAGGGAACCCACCACGGCCCCGGCATTGATCAGGAAGCTCTGCACGGAATAGCCCTGGTTGCGCTGAGAATCGGGCACCATATCGCTCACGAGGGCCCTGAAAGGCTGCATGGTTACGTTGAAGGAGGTATCCATCAGCAGCAGCATGGTTGCCCCAAAAATCAGCGGCGGCAGAATGGCGGCAAAGTTCTCTGAGTTGGGCATGAAGAACATGGCTGCCGCCGACACAAAGGAGCCGCCCAGGATAAACGGGATCCGCCGGCCCAGCCGGGTCCAGGTTTTATCGCTGGAAAGGCCTACAATGGGCTGTACAATGAGGCCGGCCACAGGGGCGGCCAGCCAGAAAAGACTGAGGTGATGCGGATCGGCGCCAATGGCGGAGAGGATCCGGCTGGTATTGGCGTTCTGAAGCGAATAACCGATCTGTACGCCCAGAAATCCGAAACTGATGTTCCAGATCTGCCAGAAATTAAGTTTGGGTTTAAGGCTGGAGGAGCCTTTGCCTGAAGCGCTTACGGGTGCTGCCATATGCAATCGTTGAGGAGGAATGAATGTACTGAATCAGTTTGCGCAATGTATGCATTTTTTTTAATTGTGTATAATTTACACGGTGCGTACAGGGGCAAAAAAAAGAGCCGGTACCGGCTCTTTGAGAATCTGTTCTTTGCGTTTTTACAACTGGAATCCATTGGGGATGATGGCATTCTTCTTCAGCACCACCACGCCGTCCTTGATTGTGTACAGTGCATGGTCTGTAGCTTCCAGGTGGCTGCCGCCAATGATCTTGACATCGTTGCCTACGCGGCAGTTCTTGTCAATGATGCAATTCTTGATGTAGCATCGTTCGCCCACGCCAATATTGGGTTCGCCCCGTTGTTTGGACGCTTCTATTTCCTCCAGGGTTTCGAAGTAGTCGGCGCCCATCATGTAGCAGCTCACAATGGTGGTGCCATGGCCAATGCGGCTGCGGATGCCGATCACGCTGTTCTCAATGCGGCTGGCATTGATGATGCTGGCCTCGGCAATGATGGTCTTTTCCAGGGTGGTGCCGCTGATCTTGGCCGGCGGCAGCATGCGGGCCCGGGTGTAAATCACGTTCTTCTTGTCGTACAGGTTGAAGGGCGGGATCTCATTGGTGAGGGCCAGGTTGGCTTCAAAGAAGGAATAGATGTTTCCGATATCCGTCCAATACCCATCGTACTGGTAAGAAGCAACCTTGTATTTGCTGATGGAATTTGGCATGATCTCCTTGCCGAAGTCGGTGGAGTTTTCATATTCTTCCAGCAGCAGGTCGAAGAGCAGCTTGCGGTTGAAGATGTAAATGCCCATGGAGGCCAGGTAGACACGCCCATGCTGGCGCATCTCTTCGCCGGTATCGCTCACCCAGTCGGCAAGAACCTCTTTCTTTGGTTTTTCGATGAAGGAGGCAATCATGCCGTCTTCGTTCACCTTCATGATCCCGAATTCTGGCGCATCCCTTTCACCCACCGGAATAGTGGCAATGGAGATATCTGCCCCGGATTTCTTATGCTTATCGATCATCTCCTGGAAATCCATCTGGTACAGCTGGTCGCCGCTCAGGATAAGCACGTATTCCGACTCGTGCTGCTGGATATGGCGGAGGCTTTGCCGAACCGCATCTGCCGTGCCCTGGAACCAGCCCGGGTTATCGGGGGTTTGCTCTGCGGCCAGGATATCCACGAAGCCACTGCTGAAGTTGCTGAACTGGTAGGTGTTCTTGATGTGCTTGTTCAGCGAGGCGCTGTTGAACTGGGTGAGCACCCAGATCCTGTTGATGGCGCTGTTGATACAATTGCTGATGGGGATGTCTACCAGGCGGTATTTGCCTGCAATGGGAACGGCAGGCTTGCTTCGGGTGGCCGTGAGCGGGTATAGGCGGGTGCCGGCACCGCCGCCCAGGATAATGGCGACCGTTGATTTTGCCATGATGAAATTTTTATAGGATTTGTGATGTGGTTTAAGATCAGTCAGGCAGGGTTGGGTTCAATATTCATTCATATTGTGTAAAGTTCCAAATATTCCGTGGCACTTCGTTCCCAACTGTGGTCTATGGCCATCATTTTTTGCCGGGCAGCCACCAAAATATCGGGGCGCTCCAAGTACCAGCCCATAGCCCGGTGGATGGATTCGTTGACCTCAAAGGCTGTAGCCTGGTTGAAAACGAGGCCGAAGCCGGTGAAGCCGGGTTCTCCAATATCCCGCACCGTGTCGCGCAGGCCGCCGGTGTTGCGCACCATGGGCACCGTACCATACCGCAGGGCATACATCTGGTTGAGGCCGCAGGGCTCCACCCGGCTGGGCATGAGCA
>JALOMZ010000121.1 GCA_025455205.1 Chitinophagaceae bacterium
TGCTTCCCCCGCCCTGGCTGCTGTTTACCACCAGGCTGCCCTTGCGCAGGGCCACCCGTGTGAGTCCGCCGGGCACAATCTCAATGCCGGAGGGGCCGCAGAGTGCATAGGGCCGCAGGTCTACGTGCCTGCACTCCAGCTTGCCATCCACCAGGCAGGGTACCGTACTCAGCTGAATGATGGGTTGTGCAATGAAGTTGCGGGGTTTCTGCAGCACGGCTTCCTTCAACTCCTCCAGTTCCTTTTCCGATGCCTTGTTGCCCATTACGAGGCCGTATCCGCCGCTCTGGTTGGTTTGCTTCACCACCATGGTATCGAGGTGTTGAAAAGCATATTGCTTTTCTTCCTCCACTTCCATCCGGTAGGTGGGCACATTTTTCAGGATAGGTTCTTCGTTGAGGTAGTACCTGATCATATCGGGCACATAGGCATAGATAGCTTTATCGTCGGCCACGCCATTGCCGATGGCGTTCACCAGCGCCACCGTGCCTTTCCGGTAGGCGCTCATGATACCCGGCACTCCCAGCATGCTGTCGGGGCGGAACACCAGCGGATCTATGAACTCATCATCTATGCGTCTATAGATCACATCCACCGGCTGCAGGCCGCTGGTGGTTTTCATAAATACCTTTTGGTTATCCACCACCAGGTCGCGGCCCTCCACCAGCGGTATGCCCATCTGGCGGGCCAGGAACGTGTGTTCGTAGTAGGCCGAATTATAGATGCCCGGCGTGAGCAGCACTACATTGGGCTGCTCCACCGGCCGCGGTGAAAGGGCCGACAGGATCTGCAGCAGCTTTACCGGGTAGGTATTGATCATGCGCACCTGGTTTTGTGCCAGCATACCCGGAAAGATGCGCTTCGTCACTTCCCGGTTTTCCAGCATATAGCTTACGCCGCTGGGCGTTCGCAGGTTGTCTTCCAGCACATAGAAAGTACCATCGTTGCCGCGAATAAGGTCGATGCCGGAAATATGCACGTAAATATCATGCGGCACCTTAATACCCACGGCTTCCTTCAGGAAATGCGGACAGCTGGCAATGAGGGCGGCCGGAATGATGCGGTCTTTAATAATCTGCTGGTCGTGGTAAATGTCGCGCAGGAACATGTTCAGTGCCCGCAGCCTTTGCCGGATGCCGCTCTCAATATGATCCCATTCCTGCCCGGTGATGATGCGGGGTATGATATCAAAGGGGAAGATCCGCTCAATACCCTTGTTATCGCTGTACACGGTAAAGGTGATGCCCTGGTTCATGAAGAAGTCGGCTGCCTGCCGGTCCTTTGCTTCCAGGTCGCCGGCCTGCATCTGCTGCAGGGCCTCAAAAACGGGTCGATAGCGTTCCCGCACGCCATCGTACGAAAACATTTCATCCCAGGTGTTCAGATTCGGTATTATTCTCTCCATGGGCAGAAGGTGGTATGGTTTTTTTATGCCGGAGGCCAGCCTGCACACCACAGCAAGGTGCCTGCATACAGCACGGCATGCGCCTTCTGCAGCTACCAAATTTGGATGTGCCAGCATCCCTTCCAACATGGGTATTTCCGGCGGCATGGTGTCCTCCGGCTTCCATATGGTAGCAAACGTTCCGTGGGAAATTAAAGAAAAAAGCCGTTGGGAGGTTCCCAGCGGCTTAAAAAAGATTGGACATACGCTTTAACAGCTTACCAGAGCATATCTCAAAAGTGCAGAAGAAGAAGAATTAACCACCAAGTCACCAGGGAGGCGCCAGGGGCACTAAGGCAAATCCTCCAGTATTTTTACTGGTTCCCTTCGCGCCTTCTTTGTGGTCCTCGTGGTTAGAAATGACTTTTAAGACCAGGTTCTTCCATGTGTTCGCTTGCGGCACCTGGAAGGATCGATAGAAGGCCGGTCTCCGACCGGATTACAGGCGACTGCCATTTAACAGCCTGCGGCTGTCCGGGGTTCTTATTACCGCAGCTTTTTTGACTGCCAAGGCACCAGGGCCTATTCCCCTGCATTTTTCCTGGTGCGCTTCGTGCCTTCTTTGTGGTCCTCGTAGTTTAAAATGACCTTGAAGATGAGTCCTACTCAAAATGGGCAGCATATTGCCGAAGGAGGCGGAAGCAGAGGCTGATATGCGTGAGCAGCACGGCCGCCACAGCCATCATCAGCCAGAGCGCCACCTTCATGGATTGCGTGAATACCTCCGCCGGCATGCTCACCCCCTGCATGTTGGCCACCTGTGCCATCAGTTCCTGCACGAAAGCCGGATTGGTGAGAAACATGTAAGACTGCACCAACAGCAAAGAGCTGAAGAACATGGCCACAAAGGCGTTGGCCCGCACCCAGTCGCGCAGGCTGTGCCGCACCACCCGTTTGGCTTCTATCACGCGCTGCAGGAACATGAAGCTGGTGATGATGTAGATGGTGGTGGCGCCGCTGCCGAATACCGAGAGCAGGATGGACCAGTTGGACAGGGCCATCAGCAGGCCCGCCAGGGTGGCCATGCCCAGCAGCAAGGCTACCGGCAGGAGTATATAAGACAGGATGCGGAATGCAAGAAGCATAAGGGGGATCAGCTTTTCAGGTTGAGGGCAATATTCAGTTCATCCAGTTGCTTCCGGGCAATTTCGCCCGGGGCATCGAGCATCACATCGCGACCGGCATTGTTCTTGGGGAAGGCAATGAAGTCGCGGATGCTTTCGCTGCCGCCCAGGATGGCGCAAAGGCGGTCGAAGCCAAAGGCCAGGCCGCCGTGCGGGGGCGCGCCGTATTCGAAGGCGCCGAGGAGGAAGCCGAACTTCTCCTTCTGCTCATGCTCATCGAGGCCCAGGGCCGCAAACATCTTCTCCTGCAGCTCGCGCTGGAAGATGCGGATGGAGCCGCCGCCGATCTCGTTGCCGTTCAGCACGAGGTCGTAGGCATTGGCTTTGATGCGGGCATAGGGATGTTCGAGGTATTTGTCGAGGTCTTCCACCTTGGGCCCGTTGTTGATCATGATGGAAATATGATCGGGCTTGGGACTGGTGAAGGGATGGTGACGGGCCACCCAGCGGCCGGCACCACCGCCGTCCTGGTCTTCGAGGGCAAATTCGAAGAGCGGGAAGTCGATCACCCAAAGCATTTTGAACACGTCAGGATTACGCAGGCCCAGGCGCTCCGCCATTTCGAGGCGCAGGGTGCTCATGGCCTTGCGGGTCAATTCTTCCCTGCCGGCCAGTATCAGTATGAGGTCGCCGGCCTTGGCACCAGCGGCTTCGGCAATGGCTTTCAGTTTGTCTTCGCTGTAGAACTTGTCGACGCTGCTCTTGAAGGTACCGTCGGCATTGCACTTGATGTTTACCAGGCCCTGCATGCCAATCTGCGGACGCTTCACCCATTCGGTGAGTTCGTCTATCTGCTTGCGTGTGTATTCGGCGGCACCGGGCACGGCAATGGCCAATACAGTTTCGGCATTGTCGAACACGCCAAATCCGGCGCCTTCGATGAGTGCGCGATTGTCCTGGTAATCCACCAGCACATGGTGCGGCTTCTTGAGGTTCAGCAGCTTCATCTCGAAGCGGATATCGGGCTTGTCGTTGCCGTAGTTCCACAGGGCATCGTCGTAGGTCATGCGCTGCACTGCTTCGGTGTAGTCGATGCCTTTCACTGTTTTGAAGATGTACTTCACCAGGCCCTCGAACATTTCGAGGATATCATTCTGCTCCACGAAGCTCATCTCGCAGTCGATCTGCGTGAATTCCGGCTGGCGGTCGGCCCGCAGGTCTTCATCCCGGAAGCACTTCACGATCTGGTAGTACCGGTCGTAACCGCTCACCATCAGCAGCTGCTTGAAGGTTTGCGGGCTCTGGGGCAGGGCATAGAACTGTCCGGGGTTCATGCGGCTGGGCACCACGAAGTCGCGTGCCCCTTCGGGCGTGCTCTTGATGAGGAAGGGCGTTTCAATATCCATGAAACCGTGCTGGTGCAGGTAATCGCGGGTGGCGCGGTTCACGGCATAGCGCAGCTCGATATTCTTCTTCACGGCATTGCGGCGCAGGTCGAGGTAGCGGTATTTCATGCGCAGGTCGTCGCCGCCGTCTGTATCGTCCTGGATGGTGAAGGGCGGGGTAGCGGCCTTGTTGAGGATGCTGAAAGCGCTCACGGCAATTTCCACCTCACCAGTAGGAATATTGGGGTTCTTGTTGGTACGCTCGCGCACGGTGCCGGTGGCCTGCAGTACAAACTCGCGGCCCAGGGGATTGCTGTCCAGTTGCTCATTGAGGCTTTCGGCAAACACCAACTGGGTGATGCCATAGCGGTCGCGCAGGTCTACAAAGGTGATGGCGCCAAACTTGCGCACGGTTTGCACCCAGCCGGCCAGGGTAACGGGGGTGCCGGCATGTTCCAGTCGCAGTTCGCCACAGGTATGTGTACGGTACATGGAGAAGATTGATGTTTGATGTTTGAAGTTCGAGGTTCGAAGTTTGATGCCCGCGCGGCCAGGCACACGCGCCATACCATTCCGGGGGAAAGGGAAGCCAGCACCTGCTTTTGCGGGCCGCAAAGGTAAGCCAATATGGCCAAGGGCTACATGGTTTCCAGGTCATGCTTATGGCGGGGGCGCCACCAGGCGTAGTAGTAGACCAGGATGAGGATACCGGCCACAAAGGGGATGACGGCGATGTGCTTGTAGGTATAATCGCCAAACCAGGGGTTTGCGTCGAATTCCAGGAATTCGCTGATCATCCAGTAGCTGTTGGCGGCTATCCATACGCTCACGGCCAGGTTGTGGCAGAGCTCGCTGACAATGTAGCGGGTGCGCCAGGCAATGATCAGGGAAATGGACAAGGTGGGAATGATCATCACCACCGCCAGGGGTTTCCAGAACATGCACCAGGCCAGGTCTTTGAACAACCAGAACACAATGTGCAGGTTTTCCATGATGCGGTACTTGAGGGGAATGCTGTACACGCCTGAGGCGGGGGGATGCTCCATGAGGCCGAATTGAGGTGCAATATTAGGATTTAGGGAAATAGGTATGTTTTTCGTTTGAAGTTTGAGGTTCGAGGTTCTGCAGGTCGGGCTGGATTGTTATGGGCAGGCAGGTTTCCTTTCCGGATGTCTTTGGGGGAAGGAATGTTTGATGTTCGAGGTTTGAGGTTCGAGGTTCTGCAGGTCGGGCTGGATGATTGTGAGCTGGCTGGTTTATTTTCTGGCAGTTATTAGGGATGTTTTTGGTTTTTTGCCTGCCTGCCGGTAGGCAGGTTTGTGGTTTTTGGTTCTAAAGATCAGGCCGGATTGTTATGGGCAGGCAGGTTTCCTTTCCGGATGTCGTTGGGGGACGGGATGTTTGATGTTCGAGGTTTGAGGTTCGAGGTTCTGCAGGTCTGGCCGGATTATTGAGGGCTGGCTGGTTTATTTTCCGGCAGCCATCAGGGATGTTTTTTGTTTTTCGTTTGTGGTTTGTTGTTCTGCAGGTCGGGCCGGATTGTTATGGGCAGGCAGGTTTCCTTTCCGGATGTTTTTGGGGGAAGGGATGTTTGATGTTCGATGTTTGAGGTTCAAGGTTCTGCAGGTCGGGCCGCATTATTTTGGCCTGCCTGGTTTAGTTTCCAGCAGTTATTAGGGGATAGGCAATAGGGACCGTCAGTTTGCAATTGGCAATTTGCAGTTTGCAAGGGCTTGATGCGATTTTCCGTCATGCCGAATGGTCCCGTTAGGGACCGAATATTGGTAGCAAATCGGTCAACGACGAAGGCTCAGCGCCCCGTAGGGTCGCAACAGTAAGCCTACACTATCACACTTTAAACCCTTTAAACATTTAAACCTTTAAACCTTTCCGGCACTATCCGTCTCCCAATCCCACCTGCCAGTAGCAGCACACCTTGCAGGAGAGCGCCATCTCCCGTCTCCGGACTATGGACTATGGTCTTCACAACGTTTTCAACAACGCCGTGTCCCCTCCGGGAGACAACGGCTAAAACAGCGAGGGAGCATCTTTCGGACTCTCGGACTTGCGGACTTTCGGTCTCCGGACTATGGTCTCCGGACTATGGTCTGTCCGTATCTTAGCCCCCCAATCCCATCACGCCTATGAAAACCTCCATTCGCTCCTTCCTCCTCCTGCAAGTCGCAACTGCTTTTGCCCTGCTTTTTATGTGTTCTAGCTGTGCCGAAAACCCGGTAACCGGCAAGAAGCAGGTGGCGCTGATGACGGAAGCACAGGAAATAGCCCTGGGCAAAGAGAGCGACCCGCAGATTGTGGCGCAGTACGGAATCTACCCCGACAGCAACCTGCAACGCTTCATCCGGCAGAAGGGCCTGGAAATGGCCCGGATATCGCACCGGC
>JALOMZ010000122.1 GCA_025455205.1 Chitinophagaceae bacterium
CTCGAGCGCGGTATAAAATATGTGGGCACAGAAGTGATGCTGGGCATCACCCTGCAGGACCACTGGGATGTGGTGCATGCGGCTGAAAAGTACAAAGCCCAGGTGATGCAGCTGGAGAACGTATGCTACCGCCGCGATGTGATGGCCGTGATGAACATGGTGCGGCAGGGTGTATTCGGCGAGATCATTCACCTGCAGGGCGGCTACCAGCACGACCTGCGCGGTGTGAAATTCAACGACGGCAAAACGCCCTACAACAGCGGCGTGGAGTTTGGCGAGAAAGGCTACTCCGAAGCCCGCTGGCGTACCCAGCATTCGGTGGACCGCAATGGCGACCTGTATCCCACCCACGGCATCGGACCCGTGGCCATGATGATAGACATCAACCGTGGCAACCGGTTCACCAAACTGAGCGCCATGGCCAGCAAGGCCCGCGGACTGCACGATTACATCGTGAATAAGGGCGGGCCCAACCATCCCAATGCCAAAGTACAGTTCAAGCTGGGCGATGTGGTGACCACCCAGATCGCCTGCGAAAACGGCGAAACCATCCTGCTGCAGCACGATACCAACCTGCCGCGTCCGTATTCACTGGGCTTCCGCGTACAGGGCACCAAGGGCCTCTGGATGGATGTGAACAAGAGCATCCATATTGAAGGTGTGAGCAAAGCTCACCAATGGGAGGAGGCCAAAGCCTGGCTGGAGAAATATGATCACCCCCTGTGGAAGAAATACGGCAACGATGCCCAGGGCGCCGGCCATGGCGGCATGGACTTCTTTGTGCTGCACGCTTTCATAGAAGCGGTGAAGCGCCAGGTGCCCACGCCGCAGGATGTGTACGATGCGGCAGCCTGGAGCGCCATTACCCCGCTGAGCGAGATCTCCATTGCCGAAAGCAAAGTGGTAGACTTCCCCGACTTCACCAATGGCGCCTGGAAGAACAGGAAGAATACTTTTGCGATTGATGACAGTTATTGAGATTCGTAAAGAACCCCCGACTGATTTAACCACGGAGGGAAGGGAGGCAGGCACAGAGGAACAGGAGCCGTGTGCTCTGTGACACTCTGTGTGTACTCTGTAGCCTCTGTGGTTACCTTTCGAAAGCATCCACTTAGTGCACATGTCCACACAAAAAGAAATTTGTTCAGCTTTTGGCATCAGCCTCCGCGAGGCGCAGCCCATCACTGAAGGATTGATCAATCAAACCTTCAAGATCACGGATGCATCGGGGAAGCATTACCTGCTGCAGCAGATCAACACAGCTGTATTCAAACACCCGCAGCAGGTGCAGGAAAATTTTGTGGCCTTGCACCGCGTGCTGCAGCTGCGCTATACCATGCCGGCACTTATTCCTACGGCAGAGAACCAACTGTACCTGTCGCACGAAGGCCAGAGCTGGCGCTGTTTCACGTTCATGGAAAACAGCTTCACGCCTTCCGGTACGGTAAGCGAAGACCTAGCCTATACCACTGCCCGCTGCTTTGGCGATTACACCAAATGGCTGAGCGAAGCCAACCCAACGCTGCATACCATCCTGCCCCGTTTTCATGATCTGGGCTTCCGGGCACAGCAACTGGTGCAGGCACGTGAGCAGGCCAACGCCTCCCGCCTCAAAATGGCGGCACCCTGGCTCAGCCGGCTGGATGCATTCAACCACCTGCTGAAGCACTACGACTATTGGACCAGCCATCAGGATTACTATCCGCCCCGCATCCTGCACCACGATGCCAAGCCCAGCAACATCCTCTTTCACAGCCAGACCCAAAAGATATTGTGCCCCATCGACCTGGACACCACCCAGTCTGGTCTCTTTTTCAGCGATCTGGGGGATATGATCCGCAGCATGGTGCCCAGCCTGGATGAAAACAATACGCAGTTTGCCGATATCGAGGCCCGTGCCTCTTTCCTGCAGGCCCTTACCGAAGGATATATGGATGCCACCCACCAGCTCTGGACGCGGCAAGAACGCGAAGCCCTGCCGTTGAGCGGCCAGGTGCTGCTGTACATGCAGGCCATCCGCTTTTTGGCCGATTACCTCAACAACGACACCTACTACCAAACCCGCTACGAACAGCATAACCTCGACCGGGCCATTAACCAGATTACGGTGCTGGAACAGCTGGAAAGGATTACATAAAATGCTGTGACGGCATAAATTATTTTGTATCAGGATGCCTTTGCCTTGCACGAGTGCGACATTTAGAATCAGATACCTGTTGGCCGCTGGCATTATGGGTACCATGCTTATGGCTTCCTGCCGGTCTGCAGAAAAGAAGGGACGCTTGTTTGAATTGCGTTCCTCCGATGCCACCGGCATCAGCTTCACCAACCAGGTCACCGAAAACGAAACCTTCAACATCACCACCTACGAATACCTCTACAACGGCGGGGGCGTGGCTGCCGGAGATGTGAACAATGATGGCTTGGCAGATATTTACTTCACCGGCAACATGGTGCCCAACAAGCTGTACCTCAACAAGGGCAACCTGCAGTTTGAAGACGTGACCACACAGGCGGGCGTGGCCGGCCGAAGCCGCTGGAAGACCGGCGTGAACATGGTGGACATCAATGCCGATGGCCTGCTGGATATCTACGTATGCTACTCCGGCCCGGGCTCCGATGCCGACCGTGCCAATGAACTGTATATCAACAAAGGCATCCAAAGCGGCATCCCCCGTTTTGAAGAACAGGCCAAAGCTTATGGCCTCGATGCCCCGGGTACCTTTACCACCCAGTGTGCCTTCTTTGACATGGACCGCGACGGCGATCTCGATGCCTTCATGGTGAACCATGCCGATATGTTCTACAACGTGTTCTACAATACCAGCCAGCTGCGCAGGCTGCGGCACCCGCAATACGGCAACCGGCTCTACCGCAACGACGGCGGTCGTTTCACCGAAGTGAGCGAGGCTGCCGGCATCAGCGGCAGTGGCATCAACTTCGGACTGGGCGTGGCTATTGATGACTTGAACGGCGACCATTGGCCCGATATCTACGTGACCAACGACTACAACGAACAGGACTTCCTCTACCTCAACAACCAGGACGGCAGTTTCCGCGAAGTGCTGAAGCAGAGCATAGGCCATATTTCGCAGTTCAGCATGGGCGTGGACATGAGCGACCTCAATAACGACGGGCTGAACGATATCGTGAGCCTCGACATGCTGCCCGAAGACAATTACCGGCAAAAACTGCTGAAGGGCCCCGAAGGATACGATTACTACCAGCTGATGGCGGACAGCGGCTACCACCACCAGAACATGCGCAACATGCTGCAGCTGAACATGGGCAATGACCCATCGGGCATGCCGCGCTTCAGCGAGATCGGCCAGCTGGCCGGCATCAGCCACACCGACTGGAGCTGGAGCCCGCTGGCAGCTGACTTTGACAACGACGGGCACAAAGACCTGTACGTGACCAATGGCTACCTGCGCGACTTCACCAGCATGGACTTCCTCAAGTTCACTTTTGCCGAGGCCCAGGCTGCCGCGCAGGCAAAGGGCGATACGCTGTTTGCCTGGAAGGTCATCAAAGACCTCAAAGGAACCCGCATACCCAACTACCTCTTTCACAACAACGGGCGCCTGCAATTCAGCAACCGTGCGGCCGACTGGGGCCTGGATGTGCCCTCCATCTCCACCGGCGCCGCTTATGCCGACCTCGACAACGATGGCGACCTGGACCTGGTGGTGAACAATACCAACGAGGCTGCCATGGTATTCGAAAACCACGCGCAGGCGCGCGCAGAAAATAACTATATTCAATTGAAGCTGACAGGGGATAAGGGAAGCCGGAATGCCATTGGCGCCACAGTGCGCATTTGGACCGCCGACAGCCTGCAGCAGCAGACCTTGTTTCCGGCCCGTGGATTCCAGTCGGCCTCGCAGCCCATCCTGCATTTTGGCCTCGGCCGTCATAGGCAGGTGGATTCCCTGCATGTGTACTGGCCCGATGGCCGCTTCTCGGCGGCCTACCGACTGCCGGCAGATACAGTACTGCAACTTTCATATGCTGGCGTGGGCGCCGCTCCAGCCACCCCCGCGCCTTCGGTTGCGCTGTTTGCGGCTGTGGCCGGTGAGGCGGGTATCAACTACTTACATAAGCCCGATGGCTTTGTGGATGTGAAGCGCCTGCCGGCCATTCCGCAGCAGGTAAGCCGCCAGGGGCCCTTCATGGCCAGCGCCGATGTGAATGCCGATCGCCGCGAGGATTTCTTTATTGGTGGCAACGATCAGCAGCCTGCCTGCCTCTACCTACAACAGCCAGATGGCCGCTTTGCCAAAGCGCCCCGGCAACCTTGGATCCAGAGCCGCGTGCCCGATGGTGGCGTGTGCTTTGTGGATGCCGATGCCGATGGGGATGCAGATCTGTACGTGGCGCGGCATGGACTGCATATGAATGAAGGCGATGCTGCTTACCAGCACCAGCTTTATCTCAACGATGGCCGGGGCAATTTCTCGGTGGCGCCGGATGCCTTGCCGGAGCTGCGCGTGAGCAGCACCGTGGTGGCCGCCGCCGATTACGACCGCGATGGCCGCATAGACCTGCTGGTGGGCGCCCGCCTGGTGCCCGGCCGCTATCCCGTAGTGCCCACCACCTACCTGTTGCGCAATGCCAGTGCAGGCGGTCGGGTGCGCTTTGAATATGCCCGCGAGCAGCAATCGCACCTGCTGCGCCATCCCGGGCTGGTGAGCACCGCGCTGTGGACCGACCTCAACAAAGACGGCTGGCCCGACCTGCTGCTGGCCGGCGAGTACATGCCCATCACCCTGCTGATGAACCGCAAGGGCCAGCTCACCGATGCCACAGCGGATGCGGGCTTTGGCAATAGTAATGGCTGGTGGTGCCGCCTGGCCGCCGCTGACCTTGACGGCGACGGCGATACCGACCTGGTGACGGGCAATGCAGGCCTCAACCTGCCCATGCGTGCCAGTACGGAGCAGCCCGTGACGCTATACTACAACGATTTCGACCGCAATGGCATCATTGATCCCATGCTTACCTACTACATCGGCAACATACAGGCGCCGGCCCTCAGCCTCGACGATGCGGCGGAGCAGACGCCCATGCTGAAGAAAAAATTCCTGCGCTACGAAGCGTATGCCAAAGCCGCCTGGAAAGACCTGTACGATGCCACAGCCATGCAGGGCACCCTGGAGCATAAGGCCGTGGAACTGCAGAGCTGCTGGTGGGAAAACAAGGGCAATGGCAGCTTCACCCAACACCTGCTGCCACTGGAAGTGCAGTTCAGCATGGTGCAGGCCATCAGCATCGCAGATGTCAATGCCGACGGGCGGCAGGACCTGCTGCTGGCCGGCAACTGCCATGCCTGGCGCACGCAATGGGGCCGGCAGGATGCATCTTATGGATGGGTGTTGCAAAACACCGGCAAAGGCTTCAAAGCCCTGTATCCGGCACAAAGCGGCCTCTGGCTCAACGGCGATGTGCGTGACATGCAGCTGCTGAACACAGCGCAGGGCCGTCTGCTGCTGGCTGCTGCTTATGGTGGCGCCATGCAGGTGCGGCGGCTTCACCAATAGCTTTTGATGATACCGGGCATGCGGGAAAATACTGGCTTTCCATTATGCCAGGATCCTTCAACTTTGCCGCATGATTGCCATCGACAATAAACTGGTGAGTGATGAACTGGTGGAAGAACAGTTCGTATGCGACCTGGTAAAATGCAAGGGCGGCTGCTGTGTGGACGGGGATGCCGGCGCGCCTCTGGAGGAAAGCGAAAAAGCCCGCATTGATGAGGTGTTTGAAGCCGTGAAACCCTACCTGCCGGAACGGCATCTGGCCGAGATTGAAAAGCAGGGACGCTATGTGTACGATGAAGAGTTTGGCTGGGTGACCCCCGCCATCGATGGCGGTATCTGTGTGTATGCCATCACCGACAGCAAGGGCATTGTGAAATGCGGCATTGAGCAGGCTTACAACGATGGCATGGTGCAGTGGAAGAAGCCCATCAGCTGCCACCTGTTTCCCGTTCGGATCAAGCAAAGCAAGGACGGAGAGTTGGAATACGTGAACTACGAACCCCGCGAAACGCTCTGCAAGCCGGCCTGCAAACTGGGCCAGAAACTGAAGGTGCCGGTATACCAATTCCTGAAGGAGGCCCTTATCCGCAAATACGGCCAGGAATTCTACGATACCCTGGATGCGGTGGCGCAGGATTATTTTGAAGTGAACAAGGGGCGCTGAGCCTCGAACCTCAAACCTCAAACCTGCCAGCCGGCAGGCAGGCCTCAAACTGCTAATGCAGCGTGTATTCCTGTGGAGTATACCC
>JALOMZ010000123.1 GCA_025455205.1 Chitinophagaceae bacterium
AGCTGACCATTGACGATAAGAAGATCATCTGCCCCGCCGATGGCAAGGTGGTGGTGATTGAGGAAACCGTGGATGAGGAATACTTCAAGAGCAAGCGCCTGCAGGTGAGCATCTTCATGAGCCCGCTGAATGTACACGTGAACCGCAACGCTGTGAGTGGGGAAGTGGTGTACAGCAAGTACCATCCCGGCAAGTACCTGGCCGCCTGGCATCCCAAATCGTCTACCGAAAACGAACGCCATAGCGTGGTGTACCAGGTGGGCCACAATGAAATACTGGTGAAGCAGATTGCCGGTGCCCTGGCCCGCCGAATTGTGAACTACCTGAGCGAGGGCATGGTGGTGAAGCAGGGTGAGGAAATGGGCTTCATCAAATTCGGCAGCCGAGTAGACCTCCTCCTGCCTGTGAACGCCCGCGTAAAAGTGAAAATGGGTGAAATGGTGAAGGGTGGCGTTACGGTGCTGGCGGAGTGGTAAAAAAATAGAATGGCCGGAGTGCCTTTCGGAATAGTAAAACACCCGTTGATGATTCAACGGGTGTTTTGTTTTGATCAAAAGATGATTCCGGCAGCGTCTTATTCCTTTTTCGCTCTCCTGAAAGTGACCTGGCGAAGAATTGTTTGTGCCATGGGTACCAACATTACTGTTTCCTTTTGTTGGCTGATGGGATTGAACAACACTGTTTTGAAAGAAAGTGTGCCATCCACCTGGGTTATGGGTTCGCCCGCGTATTCGTACACCACCAAACGCTGCGGTGTGTGGCTGAGGTCATAAAAACCCTGGACAGGATAGGCTTTGGTTTTGGCTTCCGAATAGGCAACAGGCAATGCGAGCACCATGCCACCATAGGTAAAATAGGTTTCGTGGTTCACATCTTCCTGCTGCAGTATGTCCGGGTAGAAAGTAATGTTGACCTCTTGTGTGCCTTGCCATGTTTTGCCGATCACAATGAACCCGTCTTCTTCCGTATAGCGTTCATTAACGGTAAACTTCCTGATGCCTTCCGGCTTTCTGATCCTGAGTTGAAAATTGTTTTGTTCGGCTGTCACTGTGTACACGAATGTGTAGCCAAACGGATACTGCGTTGCCGATTGTACAGTGACCCATTTCCCGTTGATTTGTGTTTTCACCTGGCTGGGACCGTGCAGGGCATTCACCAGGCTGCTGTTGCCTTTCAGCCACATGTGCTGCACATAGTAGGGCGCTATGCGGCCTGCATTGGGCACACAACATACAGCCGCCTCCCGGTGCACCGGCGAATAGCGATAGCGGGTCTGATGCGGGTCAGAGTTGTCGCCATTCAGCCCACCCGACAGGCACTACGAGTTGTCGGTCTTCAGGTAAGTAATGGCCGTGCCTGTTGGATGGCGGGCTCCCTGGGCTGCGTTGAGGAATATTTTCTCCGCACGGCCGGCATAGCCAGACATCCCCGATTTTGCGAACAAAGACAGGTAGCTGTGCATCAGTTCCTGCAGGGAGCAATACTCATACCCGCGATTGGTGGCATTGGCATTTTTGCCACCAATGAATTCATCCCCTATGGCAGCACCCGAGGCGGTGGTGGTCCAATCGATCTTGGCCATGAAATGAGCAATCGCATGTTTCAATGCTTCGTTTCCTGAAGCCTGGTAAGCAGCCGCCAGGCTGCGCAGGTGCTCGTAAGTATGCACACTATGCCCCATCAATGGCAGGCTGTCATTCATCAGCTTTGCATACTGCGCATCTTCATTCAAAGTTTGTTGTGAAAAGTCGGCATACAGAAACAAACAGTAATCGAGATAGGCTTGCTGGCCGGTGATGCGATAGAGGTTTTCAAATACATCGGTAATGGTGAGGCCGTGGGTTACGCCGCCCACATTGGGGTTGGTGGAATAAAAAGGATGCGACTGGTAAGCCGGATAATGCTGCATCACATTTTTCGCTGCCCGTTCAATGGCTGTGAGCACTTTCTTTTCCTGCCTGTATTCATACCAGGCCAGCAGTCCCCGCAGCAGCGAAGCTTTTGCCCACAGCTCTCCATTTTCATTGTCGAAGCGGTAACGCAGTTCCTGGTCGTAAATGCCCAGATAACCATCGTCATCCTGCGTGGCCAGTATGCGATTCACGTATGTTTCAACGTTGGCGAGATGCTGCTTGTCGTTGCTGAGGATGGCGCTGCGGATATACCCGTCACGCCAGTTGCTTTGGGTTTCGCTATTCCACCACAAAAACTGCACCTGCCAGTCGCCGGCCACACCCAGGGCACCTACATCTTTGCTTTTTACTTTTTTCGACAGCCGGTTCTTTCCATAAATGTCATCGTCAAGCAGCAGATCGGGTGCAAGCCTGTCCAGGTGGCCGGTGAAGCCGTTCAGGTTTTCCTGTATCTGTTCTTTGAGCCAGCCACCGGGTTGCACTTCACCCAGCGGAAGCAGTTGGTATTTTTCAGGAACCGCTTTTATTTTTTTGAACGGCGATGCGGGCTGCGCCACACTGATGTTGCACAATAGGCACACAACAGGCAGGCAAGGAAGCAGCTTTCTCATCCAATGAGAAGTGCTGCGAGTGTCGGTATTGAATGACATGAAACAGAGGTTTAATGATATTGGGCCCATTCGGTCTGCAACCTGTTCTTCATTTTCACATTGTTCATCCACTGGTCGCTTAACGGGCTTTGTGTGAATGGCATAGCGGGCATATAGGGCGCCGGCCCAAATTCGGGGCAGATGGTAAACGTGGAATCATTGGCCCGCATGCGGGTGTCAATGATCTGTTTCCACCAGCCCATGAAGGTTTCCATGTGCTCCTGCCATTCCGGTGCAAACGGGTCATTCACCTGCGGCGCCTGGGCCGAGCCTACACGGGCATGCAGGTGATACACAAATGGAATGATCTGGTTGAGCAATCCCTGCTGGTCGCTCAGCAAGCTTTCGGATACAGTACACCAGTGCGAAAAGTCTGCGGTCAACCGGAGCTGCGGAAAGCGGTGGAGATACGGAAGCAGCGATGCGGTATGAAAGGCAAAACGACCGCGATGCGTTTCGTGCAATACGCGAATGCCCAATCGTTGCGCCACCTTTTCAGCCGCCTCAATGGCCCGGCAGTTATCATCAAATGAAAAGTAGTCTTTGCCAGTATGGCTATTGATAAAGTCGGGTTGCAGCGCTGCCAGTGCTTCCAGCCGCCTTGTCATTCGCTGAATGTATGCTTCCACGGGCTCTTGTTGCAGCGGCAACACCTGCTGAGCAATGAAGATGAAATCCTTGTGCGTACGGCGAATGTGTTCCAGCTCCTCCTGAAACGCATCGATGAATATGCCTGATTCAGGCATGTTGATCTCCACGCCATCGTAGCCCTCCGCAAGCACCTTTTGCAAAAAGGCATCGGCGGTGGTGTTTTCCTGGCCCCAGTAGGTGCACACGTATTTGATCGTCATGGATACTAAGGTTGGTATAAAACAGGATTGATGGGCGAGTTGATGATTTCGCCGATGCAGGCACCGGGACACCAGGTATTCCAGTCATTGACCTGGTTGTCGTTTTCCGGCGCTTTCAATATCATGTCCCGATCCATATATATGACGGTCATTACTTTTCTTACTTCCTGCGTGCTGTTGGCGCCGGCGCGGTGAAACACCCAGCCGGAATGAAAGCTCACTTCGCCCAGATCGAAGGGTTCGATCACATGCCGGAAGTCGGTCACACGAAGTCTTTGCTGAATAGCCGTTTCGCTTTCATCACTAATGGCCAGTTCCCTGCCTTCTACAATCTGGTGGCTGCCGGCGCTGAACTCCAGCGGGCCCATTTCCAATGGGGTGGCCTGCAGGGGAATCCATGCGGTCACGGTTTTATCGGTTTCTAATGGCCAATAGTATTGATCGGCGTGCCAGGGCGTAATGCCGCCACCACCTTCCTTAAACAGGGCCTGGTCGTGGTAAAGACGAACCCCTTCGCACTGCATAAGATCAGCCGCAATTTTTGCCAGCCGCTTGCTGAACACCAATGCCTTCGTCAACTCATCCTCCCGCCACAGGTTGAACAGCTGCAGGAATGCTTTGCCATAGGTATCTCTTTTGTCAATCGGCGATAGATCGTGGCTCATGCTCGCCACCTGCCTGCTGATGGCTGCATTGAAGAAGCGGATGGTTTCTTCATCAAAAACCTGTTTCAGTTTGATGTAGCGGTTGTGCTGGTAAAAGTCGAGTTGTTCCGTCGTAAGTATGTAGGGCTTTTGCAGCAGCGCCAGCACGGAAGATGGAATGGAAGGCATACGGTCTTTTTTTCAAAAATACCCGGCTGTTCCCCGCTAACATGGCACAACAAATGAAAAAACCAGCACTATATTGACATTATATATATCTATTGGTCACATTCCGTACTATTATTGTGGTATGAAGGCTTTGTTTGAAGACATTGAAAGCAGGAAGGGCAACCAGGCATTTCTGGCTTACCAGATCAGACTGCCTTCTTTTGCATTCAGGTGGCATTACCATCCGGAATACGAGCTCACGCTGATCACGCAGGGCAGTGGCAAGCGTTTGGTAGGCGATAGCTACCAGCCTTTTGAAGCCGGCGACCTGGTGTTGCTGGGCCCCGACCTGCCGCACACCTGGGTGAGCAACACCGCGAAAAAAAGAAAGCAGGTTTCCGCAGTGGTCATCCAGTTTTCAGAACCGTTCATCCAGCGTTTTCTGGGCTTGAGCGAATTCAGGCAGGTGGGCATGCTGCTGGCAGCTGCTTCACGAGGGCTGCAGTTTTCTTCCCGGGCACTGGCCGATGAAATTGTGCAGCTGGCGGAAAAATCGGGGGTTGAAAAACTGGCTGGTCTGTTGCTGATCTTGCAGCGCCTTACAGCACAAAAACCAAGGAAACTGGCATCAGACTATTTCAGGCCGGTGCGGGGCTCTGAAAATGAAAAGCGCATCAATATCATTTGCCAGTACCTGCAAAAGCATGCGGCCGAAAAAATTTTGCTGGACAAAGTGGCGGCGCTGGTGCATTTGTCGCGCAGCGCCTTCTGCAAATTTTTCAAGCGGGCAACTGGCAAAACCTTGAGCGATTATGTAAACGACCTTCGTATTGGCAATGCCAGCGAATTGCTGATTGAAACCGACCTCCCCATCAACGAAATAGCCTACCAGGCAGGCTTTGACAGCCTCACGTATTTCAACCGGATCTTTTTCAAAAAGAAGGAAATGACCCCGCGGCAATTCAGGAATGCCATACGGAGCAAGGGATAGGGAGCAGAAAAGGCAATAGATGAGCCGGATCGGTTTCGGGTACCTTGACTTTGGCTTTTCTCGCTGGGCAGAAACACCCAACTGCCATGTTGCCGGCACCTGTGAGCGGTAGTTTGGCAGCAGGCGCTACCCATCTGGTGCTACAAGCGGCTCAACAGCCTGGAGCATCACAGGAGGTACCCATCGTTATAGCCGTGTCTCGCCCTCAGGCGGATGCGGCGTTTTTTATTTTCTGGCATGTTCGCTGGAAAAAAATAACCCCTTGCACCGTTCCTGGCAAGGGGTTATCATATGGGCGATCAGCCTATGTTTACCATTTATCATCGTCCGAAAACAGTGGCGTCACATTGGGCACATGCTGGCTGTTGAAATCGTCTTTTTTGACATCCTTTTTAGCCGGCATGGACAGCTCGCCCATGGGTTTCTTGAATTTGCGGGCCGGTGGCTGACCAGCTCCGGGCGCTGCTGCCTGCGCAGGCCTTTGCGCCGGTTGCTGGCGGGGCCGTTCGGCTTTGGGCGGCGGTGCCTGTTGTGGTGGCTGCTGCATTACGGGCGGCTGGGATTGCTTCGCTTTTTGTGCCGGTTGTTCCCGCCGCTTTTGTTCCGGCCTGCCGCCTTGCTGCTGCCTGTTTCTGTTGCCTGCATTTTGACCCGGGCGCTGTTCCTGCCGGTCCTGCCGGTGACGGCCCTGCGATGAACGGCCTTCCTCAGGCCCGGGCACTGAAACAGCATGGGCATTGCCGATAAAGGGATGTTCGTGGATCACCGGTATCTGCTTGCCAATGAGCTTCTGGATATCCTTGAGGTAAGCCCTTTCTTCGGCTTCGCAAAAAGAGAAGGCTATACCGCTGGCACCTGCCCGGCCTGTACGGCCAATGCGGTGTACATAGGTTTCGGGAATATTGGGAATTTCGTAGTTGATCACATACCCCAGGTCGTCGATATCAATGCCGCGGGCGGCAATATCGGTGGCCACCAATACGCGGGTAACACCCTGCTTGAAGTTTTGCAGGGCCAGCTGGCGG
>JALOMZ010000124.1 GCA_025455205.1 Chitinophagaceae bacterium
CTGGCTGAAGAGAAACGGCAGCTGGGCATTTTTGGGGCCAGCTACAAAGTGGCCGTGCTCATCACCCTCTTCATCCAGATTTTCAAGATGGCCGCGGAGCCCTTTTTCTTCAAGCAAAGCACCGACAAAAACGCCCCGCGCACCTATGCCCGGGTGATGAAGTTTTTTGTGATGGCCTGCAGCCTCATGTGGCTGGGCATTGTGCTGGCCATGCCCCTCATCATGAAGCTGGCCTATGGCGAAAACCTGGCGTCTTACCAGGAAGGCAGCGGCATCATACCCATCCTGGCCATGGCCAGTGTATTCCTGGGCATCTATTACAACCTCAGCATCTGGTACAAGCTCACCAACCGCACCTGGAGCGGTGCCTGGATCACCCTGGGCGGAGCGGCCGTCACCATCGTGCTGAACATTTGGTGGATTCCCCGCTTTGGCTATGTGGGCAGCGCCTGGGCCACGTTCACCTGCTATGCCCTTATGATGGTGGTGAGCTACCAGCTGGGCCAGCGCCATTACCCCGTGCCCTATGCCTGGAAGAAATACCTGGCCTACCTGCTGATTGCCGCCCTTATCGGATCGGCATTTATGCTGTATGCGGATTCTTTTGCCGGGGCACTCTGGCAGCAGCTGCTCACAGGCGCCGTGCTCTTCATGGCCTACCTCGTATTCCTGCTCAAAATGGAGAAAAAGGATTTTGCCACCCTGCCGGTGGTGGGACGGTTCATTGCCCGTCTGTAGCCCGGCGCTCCAGGTAGGCCTTCAATTGCGGCAGCACCCAGTCCCAGCCCTTGTCCACGGCATCCAGGTATTCATCCCATTGCATCTGCCCGGTGCGGAAACCGCTGTGCTTCACCACCAGCAGGGTATGGCCGGCCTGCGGCGTGCATTCCAGCAACAGACTTACCGGGCCAATGGGTTCCGATTTGGTATGGTCGTACTGCCAGATATTCTCCAGCTCCAGGAATAAGCCGGATTCATACTGCTTCACCGTGCCATGGGTGAGGTATTGGATGGCCCCATCGGGTTGTCGCCACTGCCAGCTGAGGCAATGGTTGGGCTGGTCGAAAAAGGTTTCGCAACCGGTCCACCACAGTTTGGTATGCTTGGAATACAGAAAGGCGTTCAGCACTTCCACGGGATTCCGTTCGATGATGATTTGCTTGTGCAGTTCCATGGCAGGCGATCTCCCCAATCGGGGTCTGTCAAGGTAGTCATTATTTCGCGGGCAGCGGGTATGTTATGGCGGATGGCCTTGAGGCAGTCTTACTGCAGGAAGGGATTGTGCCGCTTTTCTTCCCCAATGGTGGTGGCAGGCCCGTGGCCGGGATAGACCACCGTGTCATCGGGCAGGGTGAACAGCTGGCTGCGTATGCTCTCTATGAGCACGCTGTGGCTGCCACCTGGCAGGTCGGTGCGGCCAATGCTGCGCTGGAAAAGCACATCGCCTCCAATCACAAAACCCTGGGTAGCACAATAAAAACATACATGCCCCGGAGAATGGCCGGGGGCAAACAGCACCTGCAGGGTGTCGCTGCCCAGCCGGATCTCTTGTCCCTCGGTCAGCCACTGCAACGGCCCCTCATAATTCTCAAAAGGCAGGTTCCACATCTTTCCGGAGGCAGGGGCAAACTGCAACACCATCTCCTCATTGGGGTGGATATGCGGGGTAAGGCCCCACTGTCCGGCTGCCCATTTCAGGCCAAACACATGGTCGAGGTGGCAGTGGGTTTGCAGCAGATACGCAGGCTCCAGCCCCTTTTCGGCTATGAAGCCGGACAACTGCTCCCGCTCTTCGGGAAAATAGCAGCCGGGGTCTATCAGGGCGGCCTGTCCCTCGCCGTTGTACAACAGGTAGGTATTTTCCTGTATAGGGCTGAACGTGAACATCGCAATCTGCAGCATGTTTATTACGTTTGGATGCTGCAAAAATGGGGCTTTCCGGCCTGCAACCTACTGTTAAATAACCGTTGGTTCATGGGGGGCGGAAAGGCTGTTGACGCATTACTTCTACTTTTAAATCCTTAATTTGTAAGAACAATAAACAGGGTTGGAAATGTTCACACAGAAAATACAGGCTGCCCGGCGGATTTGCCTTTTGATATTGGGAGGTTGGATGCTGGCTTCGGGCGCCCTGGCGCAGGTATCGAGCGTGGATTTCGGGAAGAACCGGATCCAGTACCGCAAATACAACTGGCGCTTTTACCAGACGCCCAATTTCAACGTCCACTTCACGGAAGGCGGCCTGGAACTGGCCAAGTACGTGCTGCAGGTGGCAGAGGAAGAGCTCATACAGCTGGAACGCTTTACGGAAACGGCCCTGCAGCGCCGTGCCAATATTGTGTTGTACAACAGTTATGACGATGCCCAAGCCTCCAATATCGGGCTGGGCACCAATATGCCTGATGCCGGCGGCCTCACGCAGCTGGTGAACAACAAGATGATCCTGTACTTCAACGGCAACCACGCCGACCTGAAGCGGCAGATCCGCGAAGGCATCGCCAAGATACTGGTGGATACCCGCCTGTTTGGTGAGAACATTGGCGAAATTGCCGGCAATGCCACCCTGCTGGACCTGCCCAAGTGGATGACCGATGGCTATGTATCCTATGCTGCAGAGCCCTGGAGTGTGGCCAAGGATGATGCCCTGAAGAACCTGCTGCTGGCCAATGAGTACCGCAACTTCTACCAGCTGGCCTACGATTATCCCACGCTGGCCGGCAACGCCTTCTTCCACTACCTGGCCACCAAATACAAGAAGGAGAATGTTACCTACTTCATGTACCTCTCCATCCTGTACAAGAATACCAACAACGCCTCCCTCCGCATCACCCGCATGAAGCTTAAGGACCTGTTGCGCCAGTTCATGGAGGAAGAGACAGACAAGTATTACAAAGAGATCCGCGGACGCCGCAACTACCCAAAGGGCAGCATTTCGCTGAGCGAATCGGTGGGCAAGAACCGCGACTACTACCACTTTGCCCCCAACCCCAACCCGCGTTCCTATACCTATGCGGTGGCCGAATACAAGAAGGGCTTCTACAACGTGAGCCTGTATGAGAACTATGTGAACCGCAAAGTGCTCATCAAGAATGGCGTGCGCGTGATGATGCACGAGCGTAACCCGCTCTACCCGGTGATGGCCTGGGATGGCAAGGGCAGCCGCCTGAGCGTGATCTACTGGGAAAAAGACAAGGTGAAGCTGATGGTGTACGACCTGGTGCAGGCCGATGTGGTCATCCGCAAGGAGCTGCCCTTTGACCAGGTGCAGGATGCCCAGTATTTCCTGGACCACAAACGGCTCATCCTCAGCGCCGTGAAAAACGGCCATACCGACATCTATATCTACTACGTGGAAACCGGCAAGGTGGAGCAAATCACCAATGATGTGTGGGATGATGTGGATGCCTCCTTCGTTTCCTTCCCCAACAAGTACGGCATCATCTTCAGCAGCAACCGGCCCACGGCTACCGTGGGGGGCGGCGACACGTCGCATCCCAGCGACTACCGCTACAATGTCTTCCTGGCTGATGTGGATGAGAAAGGCGGCTTCCGCCAGATCACCCAGCTCACCAACCTGAAATTTGGCAATGCCCGCTACCCCACCCAGTACAACATGAACCACTTCACTTTTGTGAGTGATGAAAATGGTATTGGCAACCGCTATGCCGGCTTCTTCACCACCAAGGCGGAAGGGCTGGATACCCTGGTGATCATTGGTGATGAAGTGCTGCGCAACCCCACGCCCAAAGAAGTGGACAGCACCCTGCGGGCCTGGGAACGCGAGGAGCCGGACAGCGTGGGCCTCATAGCCCTCACGCGCGACTCTACCTATACCTTCCCCATCACCAACTACCAGAGCAGCCTGCTGGAGAGCCGCATTGCGGGCGACAAAGGCCAGGTAAGCGAAGTGACCCAGCAAAGCGGCATGAAGATGCTGTACCGGCTGCGGGTGGACAGTATCACCCTGCGCCGCCGCAATGTGAGTGCCCGTCCTACCGAATTTGTGAAGCAGCAGATGCAGGAGGCAAAACGTTCAACCGGCGAAGCCACCCGCTATGGTCAGGGCCAGACGGAGCCGGCAGATACCGGCATCTCTTTCCTGGGTGAATTTGTGCAGAAAGAGGCCGACAAACCCCTGCGCTCCTCCTACCTGCGTCCACAGGGCGAACAGAAACTGGAAGACCGCAGCGACCTGCTGAAGGATGCCAAGCTCTTCAAATACCGGCTGCGCTTCAGCAACGACCAGGTGCTGGGCGGTGTTACCAACAACCTGTTGCTCACCCGCTACCAGCCCTATGCAGGTGGCTACGGCCCCATCTACATGAACAACGGCAATAACCTGAGCTGGGCATTTGTGGCCAGCCTCAGCGATGTGCTCGAAGATTACCGCATCACCGGTGGCTTCAAACCTGGCATCAACTTCTCGGACAACGAATACTTCGTGGACTTCCAGAACCGCCGCAGGCGGCTCGACTGGGGCCTCAATTACTACCGCGCGGCCAACAGCAGCCAGCAGTTCTACACCACCTCGCCCGACGTGTTCTATGGCACCAAGATCTTCACCAGCCGCTATGCCGTCAATGTGAGCTATCCGCTGGATGTGATCCGCAGCGTGCGCCTGATCACCTCCTTCCGCAACGACCGCGTGGTGATGCGACCCAGCCAGTACAGCCAGGGATTCGGCATTCCTGACCGGTACGGACTGGAGCGACCGGATACCAACCTGCGCTTTGTGAACTTTAGGTTTGAATATGTGCACGACAACTCCCTGAACAAAACCCAGAATATCTGGCATGGCGTGCGGTGGAAAGTGTACATGGAAAATATCATGCAGCTCAACAAGAGCCAGGCTACCGCCGACAAGGAAGGAGAACGCCAGTTCACCTTCAACCTGGGCGGCGATTTCAGGTATTACCTGCCCATTTACCGCAACTTCATCTGGGCCACCCGCGCCGCCTTTGATGCCAGCTGGGGCAACCAGAAACTGATCTACTACCTGGGTGGTGTTGACAACTGGATCACGCCCAAGTTCAACTCGGAAAACAGGCCGGATCCCACGCAGACCTATGTTTACCAGACCCTGGCCGTACAAATGCGCGGCTACCAGCAGAACCTGGCCAATGGCAATAACAACGCCGTTATCAACAGCGAACTCAGGCTGCCCGTATTTGCCACCTTCCTGAACAGGCCCATCAACAGCGCCTTCTTCCGTAACTTCCAGATTGTGCAGTTCATAGACCTGGGTACGGCCTTGGTGGGCACCTTCAGTGGCATCGCCAGACCCGGTGTACGCTATGCCTCCAGCATTCCCAATAACCCGGTGGTGGTGAATGTGAAGGCCGGCGGTGTGGGTCCCTTTGCCGGCGGATACGGCTTTGGCGTGCGCAGTACGCTGCTGGGGTATTTCATGAAAGTGGATGCCGGCTGGCCCATGAATGGCTTCTTCAACAACAAGCCGGTGTGGTACTTCGCCCTGGGCTTCGATTTCTAAGCATCGCTTATGGTTATATAAATGAAGAGGCGCTTGCATGTTGATGCAGGCGCCTCTTTTTGTACTCATAAATCCGAATGGCTACAGCCGGATTCGATACGAACTGCTCAGTTTGATGAAGGGGCCGTCGCCCCAATTGCGGTTGGTGAGGTAATTTCTACCTTCCTGGCCCGTGCGGAGCTGGCGGAAAATGCCGTAGCCGGGTTCCAGCGTAATACAGATCCTTTTGGCCACATAGGCATCCAGGTACAGGGAGAGCTGGTTATCGTCTAGGCGGAGGTACTGCCCGTTCTTTAACCGGTAGCTGTTGGTGATGGCGCGGAAGGTGGCCCCCCAGTATAGCCGCTGGTTCAGCTTATGCTCCCAGGTAAGCCGGCCCGGCAGCAATCCAAAAATGTAGTCCTTGTCGCTGATGCGCCAGTCGGCGCCCACCAGCGGTACCACAAACAGGCCAAAGAATTCGCTGTTCATATATACCCCAAATCGGATCTTTCGTCCCGGCGCCTTTTCATAACTGAGGAAGGTGGCACCACCAAACTGGAAGGTTTTTTCGCCAAACAGGTCCTCGCCGTTCCAGCGGATCACCGGCAGGATATTGAGTCCCCATTTCGGATTTTTCAGCGGCAGGATGAATCCAATGGGAAATGCCAGGCTCTGCACCCGCGGCACCACCTGGCTCTTGTCGGCAGAGTCAAGGGTCCAGCTTTCGTAATACGGACTGAGCAGCTGGTAGGTTTTTTCCCGCAGCCACAGCGCCAAACAGCAGCATCGACCAGGTCAGAACATAACGCATGACGTGAATGCTGGAAATGAAACAATGGATGGTCATCCTTCCGAACGGACGACCATCCACAAGTTACATATGCTTCTCAGCAATAATTTATTACAATCAGCAGGGTTGCAGGCCGGGTAGCCGGTGAACCTTATATGGTCTTCTACTTCCGGCCCTTCCACTCCTGAATGGTTACCTGGGGAACCATTACCCGGTTACATTGTTCTGCCACTACCTGGCTGTTCACCTCCGCCTTCACATCCTGCCGTAAATCCAAGGCCGAAGCCCCTGCATAAAGGGTGTAAGTTCCCTTTTCCACTACCCATGCACTCAGGTCGGAGTGATAGGATGCCAGGTCACGCGGAGTGAGGATGAACTGCAAGGTCTGGCTTTCACCCGGTTGCAAGAGTCTGGTTTTGCCAAAGGCTTTGAGTTCCTGCGCGGGTTTGTCAAGCACCAATCCCGGTGCCGATACATACAGCTGCACTACTTCCTGGCCGGCCAGTTTCCCCGTGTTGGTGACCTTGAGGCTAACGCGGAGGTTGCCGCGGCCGTCCTGAGCCTGCACCTGCAGCGGACTATAGGAAAACTCAGTATAGGAAAGGCCAAACCCAAATGGAAAGGCCACAGGCACTTTGTAGCTGTTGTAATAACGGTATCCTACATATATGCCTTCTTCATATACCACTTCCGATGGTTTGCCCATTGACATACCGAATACGCCTTTCACATCCTGGTCAGACAATTCCCGGCCCGGGAAGTTCTTGGCGGACGGTACATCTTCATACCGCAAGGGGAAGGACATGGGAAGTTTTCCGGAAGGATTGACCTTGCCGGTCAGCAGGTCGGCTACAGCATGCCCGGCTTCCTGGCCACCCTGCCAGGCCAGCAGAATGGCATCTGCGTGGTGGCGCCAACTGGCCGTTTCAATCACACCACCGATGTTGAGTACCACCACCACGCGCTTGCCACGTGTCCGGAAAGCCGTTGAAACACCGGCTATCAGGGCCTGTTCTTCGGCAGTAATTTCAAAATCGCCCTCCCTGTGCCTATCCTGGAATTCGCCGCTGTTGCGGCCGATGGTGATCAGCGCCAAATCAGCAATGGCGGCAGCCTGCGTCAACTGGCTTTCTGAAAACGACATTTCCGGCAAGGGTGGCGGCAGCTCAAAAAAGAAGCGCGGCTTGGGACGCTTGGCCAATGCAGCGGCAATATGTTGCTCGTACTGGGTCTGCAAGTTCTTCTCAAAGTTGAAACCTGCCTGTTGCATGCCGTCCACCAGCGATACCGTATAGGCCTCATTCACATCGCCACTGCCGGTCCCTCCGGCAATGAAAGCGTAGGAGGTGACGCCAAAGGCCGCGAGTGTTTTAACGGATGGCGACATAGGCAATGTTTGCTGCTGGTTCTTCAATAGCACCGCACCGGCAGCCGCTGCCTGGCGGGCTGTTTGTGCATGAGCCTTCAGGGCTGGCTGATTGCCAGGCACCTGCCCGGAGAAAGACTGCCCTTGCATTGACACGGCCAGGATGCGCGCCGCGTTTTCCGCCAGCAATGCTTCGTTAATGCGTCCTTCTTGCACGGCCTGCAGGATCTGCTTCACCTGTTCGGGAGTGCCTGGCATCAGCAGGTCATTGCCTGCCTGCATTTGTGCCGCGGGGTTGGTGCCGCCAAACCAGTCCGTCATCACAAATCCCCGGAAGCCCCATTCCTTGCGCAGGATGGTGCTCAGCAAAGCAGGATCTTCTGACGTATAGGTACCGTTGATCTTGTTATATGAACTCATCACCGTCCAGGGCTGAGCCCCACGCACTACAATCTCAAAACCCCGGAGGTAGATCTCTCGCAAGGCCCGCTCGCTCACAATGGTATTGATCTGGTTCCGGTTGGTTTCCTGGTTATTGGCAGCAAAATGCTTGACAGAACTGCCAACGCCGTTGGATTCTATTCCGTTCACCAGCGCGGCAGCCATACTGCCTGATAACAGGGGATCTTCGGAGAAATACTCAAAGTTGCGGCCGCCCAGCGGGTTGCGATGGATATTGAGGGCAGGAGCCAGGATGTAATCTATGCCATACGCCTTTGCTTCGGCCCCCATAGACTTGCCTACTTCACCGGCCAGTGCAGCATCCCAGCTGCTGGCCAGCAGGGTGGCCACCGGAAAGGCCGTGCAGTAATAGGAGCAGCTGCTGTCATTATTTCTGAAGGG
>JALOMZ010000125.1 GCA_025455205.1 Chitinophagaceae bacterium
AGTAGTTGGCAAGCACATCCTGACCTATGCGTACGGTGGCAAATAGGCTGGTGTCGGTAAGTGGGCTGTAGGAGGGATCGGTACTCACCAGTTCTTCCGCATGGATGAACATATTGATCCTGCGGTACATGCGCAGGTCGTTGCTGAAGGTTTTGAACACGCCGCGGGCATCGCCATTGAAGAGGTTGCGCACCTGCATGCTCAGCGACTGTTCATTCTGCAGGATGTTCACGCCTCCGTTGGCCAGCTGCTGCACCCGCTCAATGCCGGGGGGAATGCGGTAAGGTATGGGGGTACGGCGGTCGTTTTCCTCGATGTTTACCGCCAGGGTGTTGATGGTGGTAAACGTATTGGTATTGGTGCTGGTAGCCGTTCCATCGCGGCTGAGTTCATAGGCATACTGGCGCCAGTTGTTTCGTACCAGGTCGAGGCGTGCAAAGCGCAGGGTGACGCTGTCTTCCCAGCCGGTGAGGTACATGCGCATGAAGCGGATGCTCTTGAAGTCGGGTATGTCGCCCACCTTGCGGTTGTAACGGGCCACGGGTATGCGGAACTGGTACCAGGTTTCAGTACCCGAAGTGCCGTTTTCGTAGCGGATGTTCACCAGGCGCTTGTCGGTGATATAGTTCTGGCCCACCTGCAGGGCAGATGGGGTGATATCGATCTTGTATTCGAAGTATTCTTCAGATTCATTCAGGGTGTTGTCGCGGTTGAGGTCTTCGTTATCGGGGTAGAGGGTACTGGCCACCACCAGGTCATTCTGTGTATTCACCGGCGAGTTGCCCTGGTTGAGGTTGAAATCCTTGTAGCGGCGCAGGATGCCGGCATTGATGGCATCATAGCTGGCGTCGCGGTAGTTTACGAAGTTGTCGCTGCTGGGGTCGGTCACCAGTTTTTGGAAGGCCGGGTTGGTGGATCCGAGTGCTGCCTGCAGGGGGTTGATGAAGTCCTGCTGGCGCCGGCGCTGTTCTTCGGCGTCGTTGAGGCCGTCGAAGCCCACGTCCTGGAATTCGCGGTCGGCGGGGTCGTTGCTGAATGCCTGTGTGATCTGGATGGGGATGATGGGAGCCTTGCCCCATACGGTGCTGCTGTCTACGGCCAGGTTGGGCTGGGTGGGCGTGGGCAGGCCGTTTTCATAGAAGCGGCGGCTGTCGCGCAGCACGTCTTCTGAAATATTGCCGAGGTTGAGGAAGAGCTGTCCGCCAGCGGGATTGGTATAGCCGTTGGGGTACTGCGATGTTTTCATGAAGGGATCCTGCAGCCAGAATTCCACGAACTCAATGTTGGCGGTCTCGAAATCCGTTTGGTCGATGGCGCGCATTACGCCGCCCCAGCGGTCTTTGGGATTGCGGAAGGTGCCGTTGGGGTTGAGGAGGTTGGTGCGGGTGTCAAAGTTGTAGGCGCCCCTTTCCCTGGGGTAGTAGGTCATGTCAAAAGTGATCAGCTGGTTGGTTCCTGGCAGCGGGGTACGCTGGGGGAAGAGTTCCTGGTTGCTCACCTGTCGCACCCGCGGGTCGCTGAGGGCATTGCGGTCGTTGATGGGGTTGTTGGGGTTGCCGCCATCTTGCAGCACGGGTTCAATCTGGTACCAGCTCAACTTGGAGCGGTTCTGGTTGTACGTGAGGTCGTTGCCGCGCTCGGCTTCCGGAAATCCGGCCCCCTGCGGCGTGGTGGCATGTACCCAGCCCACAAAGGGAAAGCGCAGGTCTATGTTGGCGCGGGTACCTTCAAAATCATCCAGATAAATGAGGCCTTCCTGACCCTTGCCTATCTGCGGTGCATGGCCCGGGTCAAAGTAGGCAGCTTCGCCATAGGCCTGGATGCTGCTGGGGGCATTTGTACTGTAGAAGGGCAGTTTGTCGAGCCAGCGGCTCATCTGCTTCCAGTCGTTCTTGTAATTGAAGTCCAGCCCGTACATGCGGTTGCGGATGGGGTCTTCGCCATAGTTCATCTTGGTGAAGAAGGGCCGCTCGCCCAGGCGCATCATGGTGCCGCCAAGGCTCAGGTTCTTGTTGGCCAGGTAATCCAGGCGCATACCGAAGAAGCCGCGGTTTTGTATACCAAAGCCCACGTTATTTTCCAGGCTCACATTCACGGGCACGCCGGCGCTCTTGATGGCCTGGTTGATGATAACCAGTTTGCCGGAAGTATAGTCAATGGTATAATCGATATTTTCCTTCAGTATCTGGCCACCTGCGGTTACGGTCACCGATCCCGGAGGGATATTGATGGCGTTGAGGTATATTTCATCGCCGCCCGATGATTTGGCCTGGCCGCGCAGGTAGAAGCGGTTGAGCGCAGGATAGTTTTGCTGGGCAATGGCTTTGATGGTGTCGTACAGTGCCTGGAACACATACTTCTCCCATACACTCTGTGGCTGGTTGGCAAAGGCATTGCGGCGCAGGTCGTTGCCAAAGGGTTCCAGCACCGGGAAGATGATGCGTCCCTGCTGGGGTTGTATGGTGAAGCTGTCTACATAGTCAAACACCCCGTCGGGCTGTGGGTCATTTCGGTTGTTGAGGCGGTCAAGTTGGAGGATGCGCAACAGCGGGCGGCCGGGGTCGTCACCCTCGGGCAGCATGCGCTTTTCGCCCCCGCTGGGTTCTTCATATACCAGGTTGACCTTAAAGCCTTCGCGTTGCACACTGAAGAGGTCCAGCGCATATACGTTCTTCATCATGAGGTCCCAGATGGGCAGCTGCGGGCGCTGGCTGGTGGCCTTCAGCATTTTCAGGAACAGCATCTTCTGTACGCCCTGGGTGGTATCCAGTGCCACGTCCTGCGCAAATTCCCCCACCTGAAATACCCGGCCGTTGTAGGTGAACTGGAAGGCTACACCCAGCACTTCGTCGGGCTGCAGGAACTGGTTGATGCTGATGAAGCCGGCCTGCCGGTTGAAAATATAGTCGGTGCCCTCCACCAGCTTGCGGGCGAAGGTCTTTTCAAAGTCCTGCACCGGCCGCAGGCCAAGGCCCTGCAGGAGGGTGTTCACATTGTTGGGGTCGCGGTAAGCATCGTTGTTAATAAGGCCGTAGAGTCCGTTAGCGCCATTCTGCGGCAGGCTGTCGCCGGGCAGAAAGGGTATATTGTTGTTGTAGGGGTATCTTTCGCCCAGGTCCATGAATGCCACCACGGGCCGGCTGTCTGTGGTTTGCCCGATGCGGTTGGTGACCCACACTTCCAGGCGCATGATCTGTACCTGCGACTGCACAAAGGGCAGGGTGCTCATCACCTCGTTGTATTTATTGCGGAAATACTGGGCCAGCAGGAAGTGGCGGTTCTCGTCGTAGTCGTCCAGCTTGCGGCTGAAGGTGGTGAGGGCTGCACCGCCTTCAAAACGCGACGATTGCCGCTGGCTCTGCATATTGGCCAGGGCCGTGGTAACGTAGAGCTTGCCAAACTGCAGCTGGGTCTTCAGGCCAAACAGTGCCTGTGCGCCCTGGATAAGGGTGCCCTTGGTGGCAAAACTGGTGTTGCCGGCTTCAATGCTCTTGATGATCTCATCACTCTTGCCTTTGTAGTCCAGCTTCAGCTGGTTCTCGAAATCGAAGGTAGCCAGGGTGTTGAAGTTTATGGGCAGCTTCATTTTGTCGCCAATGCTGGCATCCATGTTGAACTGCGCATTCATGTCAAAATCCAGGGTGCCGTATTTACGGGCGCGCTCCGGCAGCGTGGGATTTTGCACATTCTGGCCCTGGTAGCCCATGGTGAGGTCAACATTACCGTTGGGCTGTATAAGGATCTTGCCATTGCCAAACACGCGGTTGAAGAGGTCGTCGTACATGCGCAGCTGGGGCTTCACCAGCTTGCGGTTGAGCGCCAGGTTGGTATTGGAGCGGCGCATGAAGTTGTCCTTCTCCATCTGCGAGCCGCGCAGTTTCAGGAATTCATCGTAGGTGAATGCTGAGGGTTTGCGGTAGTAAGAGTTCCCGATCTTCTCCACCAGATAGTACTGCTTCGTCACCGGATCGTATTCCACCGACTGCTTCAGCAGGCTGGTGTCAAGCAGGTCGAAGGGGTTGCGCCGGTAGCCGGAATAGGGATCGCCGCGCCGGTCGGCAATGGGATAACGGAGGGAATCTTTGTGGGTGGTGTCGTTGTCCGGAATGGGCGTCAGGCGAAATGGCTCTGCCGGGGCTTGCTGGAATAATACCAGAAAACCCACCATGACCAGGAGGTGCAGGGACAGACGGAGCGCTTTAAGGGGCAAAACGAGTCAGTTTGGTAGCGTAGAACTGCTTTCTATAGGCGGGCCGTGTTTAAGAGAATGAAAATTAAGGTTTTCTCACAAAGATTTCAATGCCTTTTTTATCAGTTCCTCCACGGAACCGGGAGCTTCGGGTAAGGCCATGGCCTTGCGGATGGCCTGTTCGGCCATGCCTTTGTTGATGCCCAGCGCTACCAGGGCCTCTAACGCATCTTTGGCCCTGGTATTGTCAGAACCCCCTTCAAATACCGGCTGCTGGGCTGTGGTGATCTCGCCCAGTTTGTCTTTGAGCTCCAATACAATACGTTCTGCCGTCTTGCGGCCTATGCCTTTTACCGCCTCCAGGGTCTTTACCTGGCCCGATACAATGGCCTGGGCTATCTCCAGCGGCTTCATGCTGCTGAGCATCATACGGGCGGTGGCAGCGCCCACGCCCGATACCCCTATGAGCCTTAAAAACATGTCGCGCTCTGCCGGCCGGCTGAACCCAAAAAGGGTCATGGCATCTTCACTCACCTTGAGGTAGGTAACCAGGGTGCCGGATTCCAGTGACTGGATGTCGGCATAAGTATTGAGGCTGATCTGGACATCATAGCCCACACCTTGTACATCCATTACCACATGAGTGGGGGTTTTGAGGGCAAACTTACCGGTCAACTGGGCGATCATGCGGCTAAAATAGGCATTCAGCCCCAATCCCGGACAGCGGCAGCACCCTGTTTGGGCGGCCCCGCTGGCAGCAGGAAAAAAATGCGGGACAGGCTAACCTTTTTGCGCAAGCCATTGTTAAGCAATGCATTCTTTTGTACTTACCTAAAACATGGACAGTATGGCAATTACTATTGGTGACATGGCCCCGGACTTCTCGCTGGTGGATTCGGATATGAAAATGGGATCGCTGGCAGACTACCGCGGACGAAATGTGGTTATTCTCTTTTTCCCGCTCGCCTTTACCAGCGTATGCACGGCCGAGCTCTGCGGGGTGCGCGACGACCTGATCACCTACAATCAACTCCAGGCTGAGGTGCTGGCCATCAGTGTGGACACCCTCTTTACCCTGAAGAAATTCAAGGAGGAGCAGGGCCTGAATTTCCGGATGCTGAGCGACTTCAACAAGACCACTTCCCGGGCCTATGGGGCGCTTTATGAGGACTATTTCGGCATGCAGGGCGTATCCAAACGGGCGGCCTTTGTGGTGGACAAGGAAGGGCGTATTGCCTATGCCGAAGTGCATGATAAAGACGATGTGCTGCCCGATTTTGAGGCTATCAAGGCCGTTTTAGGGCGGTTGTCTTAAAAATAAATTAAATGTTAAAACATTGAAAGCCTGCAACTTGCGGGCTTTTTTTAGGTCCAACCCCGGAGTTTTTCCCGAAAAAGCTCAAAATTTCCACATATTTAAATTAATTTCGGGTTGTTATACAAGAAACCGTGAAGAAAGTCGTTGCCATCCTCTTACTAACCATCACCGCTTTTGCCGGGGCTTCCGCGCAGAAGGGGAAGATGGCGCCTGCACCAGGCAGCGACAAGCAGGTGCACTTTTATCCCAACCCCGCCACGGCCGTTATCAATTTTGAATTCCGCAACAAGGTGGAAAGCGGTTCTGTGCTGCAGGTTTATTCTTTCCTGGGGCGGAAGATGGCCAATATCAATGTGGTGTCCAGCCGGATGACGGTGAGCCTTAACGAATATGTTACGGGCATTTACATTTTCCAGTTGCGCGATCCGGCCGGCCGGGTGCTGGAGACCAACAAGTTTCAGGTGGCCCATTAAAGCCCTTGCATTATTTTCCTGACTGATATTACCGTTTGATGCCGCAGTTTTGCGGCATGTTTGTTTTACGCAAGACCTTATGGCTATGGTGCCTGTTGCCGCTGGCCACCCTGCAGGCCCAGTTTCTGGAACCAGGTAACTGGTTGTTTACCCTCACACGGCCCGGGGGCCTGCCGGTATATGTACAGGCAGAGTTGAAGCACCAGGCAAATGCATGGGAGGC
>JALOMZ010000126.1 GCA_025455205.1 Chitinophagaceae bacterium
AGGGAAATTCAATCAGCGGTTCCGGGCAGGCCATCTACACCGACCGACCGACCATCACCTATACGCCGCTGACCGGGCAGAAATTTTTGCGCGGACTCCTGACACCGATTGAACCCAAGAATATTTTTTTCATGCTCCAGTCCGGTTATGCTGCGGACTTCGTGCTGGGTTTGACCGTCGAATCCTTGAATGGCGTACGTAATCGTTCCGCCTCCGGCGGGGGTGGGGGGGAGGTGGAACCGGAATTCATCCGGGTGTTGCAATTGATGCGCGAGGTGCAGTTGGCTGGGGCCGTCGGGATGCGGTTGCAGGAAAGCAAGGAAACGGGCGCAACTGCCGTGATGTTTTTCCGACGCGAAAATTTGTCGCAGGAAATTATGGACAAGCTATCCGAAATCAGGCGGCTGCTGAAAATACCGGAGGGCCAGCACCAATTTAAGCTGATCTATTCATCCGCAGCCGGCCGGGATGGCGAATTATCCGTGGGCAGCCGTTCCATGCTGCAGATCATGCTGGCCTTCGCCTCCTACGTGGACGTGCCGGAATCGGACACGAAGGAAGGGCGCGCGGTTCCGTCATTACCATCCTCTGACAGAGACCCGGTCAAGATCAAGTGCAGCAATGACAAACCGGCTGAGGCCTTTGCCGCCGTGTATTACCACAATCATTGGTTCTGGGTGGACGACCGCGACTGGCGGTCGAAGCGTGCGTTATCGACCATCATGTTCTTGTTCACCATGATTGAAGGCACCGGTGACGAGCGATTGCCCATGGTCACCATTCCGGCCCAGTGAACCCGACGAACGCCCATCGTTTATAGAACGAGAGCGGGGTATACGGGGTCCACTGATGCCGAAAGCAGAATGCGCAATGAAGAATGGAAACTGGTGTTTGCTGCAAGGTCTCAAACCTACCTGAAGAACAAACCTGGCATGGATGGATGGCCGGGTGCGTATGCTGATACGATTGTTCCTAAGGCGCTGTACAATCTTCGGTACGATCCGGGGGAAAGCCGCGATTTGCAGGATCGGTTTCCGGAGGTGGTGCAGACCCTGGAAGCCATAGCGGCACAGTATCGTACTGCGTTAGGGGATGATATTCAAAAAGTACAGGGAACGGAGGTGCGGCCGGCAGCGTTGGTTAAAAAGCAGTAAATATATCTACGCCGGTAAACAGAGGGAAAAAACACATTAAGAAAACGTCTGAAATGTCTTTGAGTAAATGGATGCTGTTGCTGGGTTTGCTGGCAATGAATCTGGGGAGTAAAGCACAATCATCTTTGCCCAATATCGTGATCATATACACAGACGACCTGGGTTATGGCGATGTGGGAGTGTATGGCAATACCAGCATTGCTACTCCGCAAATGGATGCACTGGCCAAAAAGGGTTTGCGCTTTACCAATGCCTACACTACGGCGGCTACCTGTACCCCTTCACGATACAGCCTGCTTACAGGTCGCTATGCCTGGCGGCAGCAGGGCACGGGGGTGGCTCGGGGTAACGCCGGCCTCATTATAGACACCAGCATGCAAACCCTGCCGGAAATGCTGCAGTCGGCCGGGTATTATACCAGCATGATGGGTAAGTGGCATCTGGGCCTGGGCGGCACCGAAGGGCCCGACTGGAATGGCATCATTCAGCCCGGCGTGCTGGAGTCAGGCTTTCATGAGGCGTTCTTCATGCCCAGCACCAACGATCGGGTGCCTACGGTATTCATAGAAAACAACCTGGTGGTAAAGTTGGATCCTGCAGACCCCATACAGGTAAGTTATTCGGGCAAGGTGGGCAATGACCCTACAGGCAAAGACAATCCGGAATTGCTGCAGATGCATCCCTCGCATGGCCACAACCAGACCATTGTGAATGGTATCAGCCGCATTGGCTTTATGGCAGGAGGCAATGCCGCCCGCTGGCGCGACCAGGATATTGCCGATACCCTCACGGCGCGTGCGCGTGCCTTTATCAAACGCAACAGGGATAAACCCTTTTTTCTGTACTTCAACCCGCACGATGTGCATGCACCCCGCACACCGCACGAGCGTTTTGTGGGCAAGAGCGGTCATGGGCTGCGGGGTGATGCCTTGCTGGAACTAGACTGGACCGTGGGTGAAATTGTGCGCGCCATTGATGAGGCGGGTATTGCCGGGCAAACGCTCGTCATCCTGTCAAGCGACAACGGCCCCGTGGTGGATGATGGATACCATGACAGTTCGGTGGAACAACTGGGCCAGCATACGCCCTGGGGAAAACTGCGGGGCGGTAAGTACAGTATTTTTGAGGCAGGCACCCGGGTGCCCTTTGTGGCGGCCTGGCCCGGGAGAGTATCTGCGGGTGTAAGTGATGCTTTGTTCAGCCAGGTAGACCTGTTTGCCAGCCTGGCTGCGCTGGCAAAGGGGAATATACTGCCCGGCCAGGCCATCGACAGCCGCAATGCCCTTCCGGCCCTGTTGGGCAAGGATTCGCAGGGTCGGTCACATGTTGTAATTAATGCCTACACTTCTGCCATCCGGCAGGGAAAATGGAAATACATCCATCCTGCCAGTGGTGCAGCCCGTATTAAGGAGGTGAATATTGAAACTGGTGTGCATCCGGAACCCCAACTCTATGATCTCGAAAGCGATCCCGGCGAACGGGAAAACCTGGCCGGCCGGTATCCCGAAAAGGTGAAGGAACTGGCCGGGCGGCTGGCCGCCATCAGAGAAGGCCTGTTTGATGCCACCCCCAAAAAACCATGACATGAAAAATGGCAATTTCCCGTGGCGGATATTCATTGCACTACTTTGTATTGCAGTCGGTAACCTATATGTATCGGCACAGCCCATCCGGAATATCCTGATCCTATACAGCGACGACCAATCCTATAATACCATTGCGGCCTGGGGTAATAATGTTATCCGTACGCCGCATCTCGACAGGCTGTCGAAGGAGGGGCTCAGCTTCCGCCAGGCACATGTGATGGGCGGGCACCAGGGAGCAGTATGCGTGCCAAGCCGGGCCATGCTGCTTACCGGCCGGTATGTAAACCGGCTGCCCAAAGACGGCGCGGTGATACCCGACAGCCTTGTAAGTCTGCCTGAAGTGCTGCGGGCAAAGGGGTATACCACGTTTCACACGGGCAAATGGCATAGTGATAAGGCCTCGCATCACCGTATGTTCAGTGCCGGTGACCGTATCTTTTTCGGCGGTATGCATTTTGAGAAGGATGGCGGACAATTTCATCCCACCGTGTACCACTATGATCCTGCCGGTGAGTATCCGCGCAGCGCTGCCTGGCAGAGCGATACCTTCAGTACCCAGCTGTATGCCGATGCTGCCATAGCATTCCTCCAAAGCCGGGAAGCCCGGGAGCGCCCTTTTTTCTGCTACGTAGCCTTTACCTCACCCCATGATCCGCGTACACCGCCACCGGCATTTGCCAATGCCTACAAGGCAGCGGATATGCCCCTGCCGCCCAATTTTATGCCACAGCATCCTTTTGATAACGGCGATCTCAGGGTGCGCGACGAAATGCTATTGCCCCATCCGCGTAATCCTGATTCCGTTAAAAGGGAAATTGCGGCTTACTATGCCATGGTGAGTGAGATGGATGCCCAGGTAGGCCGCATCCTGCAGGCGCTTGAGGGTGCTGGCCTTCGCGATAATACCCTCATTGTATTTGCCGGCGACAATGGCCTGGCAGTGGGGCAGCACGGATTGCTGGGCAAACAAAGTTTGTATGAACACAGCAGCCGGGTGCCCCTGATCATAGCCGGTCCGGGCATTCCTGCCAATACCTCCACCCAGGCCTTCACCTACCTCAGCGACATAACCCCTACCGTGTACGAACTGTTGGCTGTGGCGGCACCCGCCACCGTTGAAGGGCGCAGCCTGGTACCGTTGATCCGCAACCAACAGGCCACTGTGCGGCCCAACATGTACAATGTGTACGGACACTGGAGCCGCAGCGTGAAAACACCCGATGGATTCAAACTCATTGTATACAATGTCAATGGGGTGGCCACCACCCAGCTGTTCAATCTGAAAAAGGACCCCTGGGAAATCCTGAACCTGGCTGCAGACCCATCATACAGCGACCGGGTAAAGGAGATGCGCCAGCTGCTGAAAAAGGAAATGCTGCAGGCCGGAGATGACCTGGATATTGACCTCCCCGATTGGGGAAGAAAGCCCGGCCAAAGGGCTTCAGGAAGCTGAATTCATTATATAAATGGAGACAGATGTGTAAGTCTGCCGGATGTGCAACCATCATGCAGTGGTATGGCCATGAAGATGATGCATAGTCGGGAGGATGCAACGTGTATGGCCTATACGTGTTACCTGCAAATAAGCATTACATTTAACCAGCAAACTGAAATACATGAAGCTGATTGTTGCCCGCATTCTGATCAGTGCGGTTGTTATTCTTTTCCTGGGCTGGCTGCTGCCGGGTGTGGAGGTAGCCAGCAGCTGGAAGGCGGTGGTGGCTGCCCTGGTGCTGTCGCTGATCAATGCCTTTATCCGCCCCGTTCTGCTCTTGCTCACCCTGCCGGTGACCGTGGTAACACTGGGCCTCTTTCTCTTTGTGCTCAACGCCCTGATGGTGCTGCTGGCATCCAAATGGGTGGAGGGATTCCAGGTAGACGGTTTTTGGTGGGCGCTGGTGTTCAGTTTCCTGCTGTCTATTCTCAACAGCTGGCTGCAGGGGTGGCTGCTGGCGGGTCATGAGGAGAAGGACTGATCATTCTCCTGCTTTCTGTTTTCCGGGGTTGGCCGTTTACGGGTAAATTGCGCACAAATAGCGCGTATTGCCATGCTGTATGATCGCAAGAACCTGGCCAACCAGGAACTCATCCATATTTACAAGCGGCTCTTGCTGCCCCGCATGATTGAAGAAAAAATGCTGGTGTTGCTGCGCCAGGGCCGCATTTCCAAATGGTTCAGCGGCATCGGGCAGGAAGCCATTGCCTGCGGCGTGGCCTATGCCATGCGCAACGACGAATGGATCATGCCCCTGCACCGCAACCTGGGTGTATTTACCGGACGGGAAATGCCTTTGGAAAAGTTGTTCAAGCAATGGCAGGGCAACAAGGATGGTTACAGCAAAGGGCGGGAGCGCAGCTTTCACTTTGGCAGTGCCGAACACCACATCTGCGGCATGATCAGCCACCTGGGGCCGCAACTGGCGCTGGCCGATGGGGTGGCCCTGGCGCATAAGCTGCGCGGCGAAGAGAAAGTGGCGGTAGCTTTCAGCGGCGATGGCGGCACCAGCGAAGGAGATTTCCATGAGGCGCTCAATGTGGCAGCTGTATGGAACCTGCCTGTGATTTTTGTGGTGGAGAACAACGGCTATGGACTGAGCACGCCGGTGAATGAGCAGTTCCGTTGTGAACGCCTCAGCGATAAGGCCAAAGGCTATGGTATGGAGGGCGTTACCATCGACGGCAACAACATTCTCACGGTCATAGATACGCTGCAGGGCGTGCGCGAATACTGCATCAAAAACCAGAAACCTTACCTGGTGGAATGCATGACCTTCCGGATGCGCGGTCATGAAGAGGCCAGCGGCACCAAATATGTACCGGCCCATTTGTTTGACGAATGGAAGAAGCGTGACCCTGTTGACAATTTTGAATTCTTCCTCACGCAGAGCGGGGTGTTGTCTGCAGCTGATGCAGCCGGTATCCGTGAAGAGACACGCAGCTACATAGAATCTGAACTGGCCCGCGCCTATGATGCCGCCGAAATGATGCCGGATGAGCAGGAAGAACTTCGTGATGTATATGCACCGGGCGTGGCATTCAGTGCCCCGGCTATGGCACCCGCCAGCCTTATTGCCGACTCTACTAACGCCCGCTTCATTGATGGCATTCGGGATGGTTTGTACCAAAGCATGCAGGTGCATGAAAACCTGGTGCTGATGGGGCAGGATATTGCGGAGTATGGTGGTGCATTCAAGATCACCGAAGGCTTTGTGGATCAGTTTGGCAAGGCGCGTGTGCGCAATACACCTTTGTGTGAGAGTGCCATAGTGGGTGCTGCCCTCGGGCTGTCGCTGGAGGGTTTCAAAAGCATGATGGAAATGCAGTTTGCCGATTTTGTAACGGTAGGCTTCAACCAGATCGTAAACAACCTGGCCAAGATACATTATCGCTGGGGACAGCCAGCCGATGTGGTGATTCGTATGCCCACCGGCGGTGGGGTGGGGGCCGGCCCTTT
>JALOMZ010000127.1 GCA_025455205.1 Chitinophagaceae bacterium
GACACCGGCAATCCGGCAACCGCGTAGCCATTCCGGTGGCTTCATTGCCCGCAGGTGTATACTGGGTACAGGTGTCAGCAAATGAAGCGGTTCAGGTAATTCGATTGGTCAAGGAATAGTATATGCACATAACACGGGTGGAAGGTGGTTCCCGGCCACGCTGTCTGCCTGGATGTTTACAGAAATCTTGCTATGCGCGGCTCCGGCTGCGCATAGTTTTTTTGTTTTCTGCCAATGGATGTTTTCGGTGGAATGACAATCATGTATTAGCTTCTGCATTGAGGGGATGGGGAGATGTTGCCTTTATTTCATGAGTTTCAGGAGCTTAACAGGCGAGTTCTTATGCCTGTCCCTGCAGGACAGCCTATTGTTAGCAGTCGATGAGCAACGAAATGTCAGCGCCCCGCAGGGTCGCAATATGATTGCAGGAATCCACGCAAAATGGCAGGGTGTTTTTTTGTTTTGTCCCTACAGGACAAGGGGCATCATGGCTCAACTTTTTGCTACCGATATTTCGTCCCTAAAGGGACGAGGATGCATGCTCATGGCCCGGTGACGTTCTGCGCACTCGCGAAAGGCCTGTCCCAGCGAGACATCCTATTGGTAGCAGTCGATGAGCAACGAAATGTCAATGCCCCGCAGGGACGCAATATGATTGCTGGAATCCACGCAAAATGGCAGGGTGTTTTCTTGTTTTGTCCCTGCAGGAAAAGAGGCATCATGGCCCATTTTTTCCTACCGATTCCCTGGCTAAAGGATTACCTAAGCCCATGCAAACTGTAAACTGCCTCCCGCAAATTAACCGCTCCCGCTATTGCCTATTTCCTATTCCCTTCCTTCCCCATCGCCGCCACCATCGCGGCGCTTGAAGATCTGCAGGTCTTTGTTGCCAAAGCGATAGCTGAAGGTGAGGCGGAAGGTGCGCACACTCCAGCGGCGGTAGGAATCCTGGTAGAAATTATCGGTTTCGGTTATGCTGCCGCGGATACGGCTGTTGAACACATCGCTGATGTTGAAAATGATGGTGCCGGCATTGTTCTTCAGCAGCTCCTTGCGGATGGCAAAGTCCATACTGGCCTGTGCCTTTTCCCGTCCCTGCGGTATTACGCGAGGACTTTCGTATTCGGCATTCAGCTGGAAGGCGAAGTTGTTGAACAGCTTGCTCGACGGGCGGATGATCTTGTAGTTGGCCGTAATCTCCGCGTCCCAGTTAAAGCCGGTATTGCTGAGGTTCAGGCCGTTTACATTGGCCTTAACATCGCGGTACTGGGCATTGAAGCTGGGGGTGATATCGAATCCTTCCTTGAATTTGTGCTGCCAGGCTATTTCAAGACCCATGCGGTTGGTGCGCTCTGCATTGATGAAAGTGGTGAGCAGGGCATTGGGGGAAACAGCTGCGTTGTTCAGGTTTTCCAGGGCTTGCTGGCTGATGGTGTCGGAATACTGCGTGATATCATCTGTGTTATTCCGGAAATAAGAAGATATCAGGATATTGCCCTTTTCGTAGGTACGGTTGTAATTGGCTTCAAAACTGTTGGTGAATTCAGGTTGCAGGGTGGGGTTGCCCACGCGGATGTTCTGCGGGTCGGTTATATCCACATAGGGGTTGATCTGCCAGAAATTGGGGCGCCTTATGCGGCGGGTGAAGTTGAACTGCAGGTCTTGTCCCTCCTTGATCTCGTAGGTGAGGTACAGGCTGGGGAAAATCGACTTCCAGATATCGCTGCCCTTGCCGGGGTAATTGTATCCAAACTGGCGGGCACTGTCTTTGAGCTCGCCTTCAAAGCTGGACTGCTCAATGCGCAGGCCCCCCTGGTATTTCCATTTGGTGCCCAGGGTGTTGCTGTAGTTGGCGTACACGGCATTCACCATTTCGCGGAAGCCGTAGTTGTTGCTGAGGGGCAGCTTGGTGGCGGTACCATTGGCCAGGCTCAGCACATCCAGTTTGTCGTTGCTGATATTGTGGTAGCTGCGCACACCCAGTTCCAGCTTGCTGTTTTCTGAAATCGGGTTTACATAGTCGGTTTGGAAGGTGTACTGGCTGCCATCGCCCATGCCTTCATTGCGCACCAGGTTGGGATTGCCCTGGGGGCTGCCATCGGGATTGAACAGCCGGTTGGCTATATTGCTGAATCCGCTGTTGTTACCGCCGCTGTAGGTGAAGTCGGCCGTCCATTCTTTGCCGGGCTTGTTGTAGGTGCGGCGGTAGTTCACCTGGGTGGTGCGCCGGTTGAAACCAAATTCGTCCTCATTGATGCGGGTACCGGTTTTTGTGAGCGTCCCAGCAGCATCTGCATACTCCTGATCCTGTGTTTCCAGGCTCTTGAATGATCCGTCGGTGAAGCCCTGGCTCACCGAAATAGCGTTCTGCTCATCCCAGAAATAGTCGATACCAATGCGGGCGCTCATGAAGCGCCGGTTGCGGTCGGTTTCACTCACCTGGTTGAAATAGTCTGTTACCGTTCCGTTTTTTTTGTTGATCCGCGAGGCCTCACTGGTGGCCACCCCGCCGCTCCGGTTGTAATTGCCGCTGGCAAAGAAGTTGATCTTGCCCTGGCGGTAATTGATACTCAGGCTTCCGTTGGCTACCTCCGGATGTCCGATGCCGGCAGAAACGGTACCGTTCATGCCATTGCGGCGGTTCTTCTTGAGTACGATATTGATGATGCCGCCGGTGCTGCCCGCATCATACTTGCTGGAAGGGTTGGTAATTACTTCCACCTTGTCAATATCATCGCTGGGTATTTGCTCGAGCGTGAGTATGGTGGGGCGGCCGTCTACAAAGATGGTGGGGGTGCTGTTGCGGAGTTGTACGTTGCCGCTGGCGTCTACGCTGAGGGCCGGGATATTCCGCATCAGGTCCACAGCGGTGCCACCCCGGCTGTTGATATTGGCCTCTGCATTAAAAATGCGACGGTCAACACCCAATTGCATAAACGGCTTCTTTGCCGTTACCACCACATTGTCCAGGGCCTTTACAGCTTCGCGCAGCACAATCTGTCCGGCGTTGATCCTGTCTGTGCCTGCCAGGTACAGCAGCGGTTCCCAATAAGTTTCATGACCTACCTGGCTGATTTGCAGGTACATATCATTGGTGGGAGTGGCTTTCAGGGAGAACACACCATCGGCATTGGTGATGCCATTTACGCGCAGGGTGTCACTACGGCCGTTGGCTGATTTTGAAACAGAAAGTACTGACACGGTGGCTGCTTCCAGTGGTTTCTGGTTGAAGCCCTGCACCAGGCCATATACGGTGACGGTTTTAGTCTGGGCATTGGAGGTAAAGCTGAGCAGCAGGGCCAGCACAGCAAATAAAAACCGGGCAGGAACTGGGCGCTGGGAGGAGAGGTAGGGGCGGAACATGGGTGATAGGACGACGTATGGGCTTGATACGATGCTTAAAACATGTTAAAACGCCGTGAGCGGGCATAGGTTCGCAACCAGCCGGAATATGCCATGCAAAAACTGACATGGCATTGATTTTCAGGCTACAATGTACGGGAAAGCTTTTTTATACGATATCTATGAAGCCGTCGAAGACCTTGTCGGCAGGTCCGGCCAGCCAGATGTTTTCAAAGGAATCATCATCGGTGCGGTCAAATTCCACATACAGCTTGCCGCCAAGGGTTTTGATATCCACGTGGTTGAAACCCCGGTCGTTGTGGGCATTCACCAGGGCGGAGGCCGTTACTCCGGTGCCGCAGCTGAGGGTTTCGTCTTCCACGCCCCGCTCATATGTGCGCACAAACAGGTAGGTTTCTCCTATGGGCTGCACAAAATTCACGTTCACCCCATCGGCCTTGAACTTATCGCTGTTGCGGATGGCACTGCCTTCCTTTACTACCGGATAAACATTGAGGTCCTGCACCGTTTTTACAAAATGGGGTGAGCCCGTATTCAGCAGTTCATAACTTCCAAAATGGTCTACTTTTTGCACATCCTGCATTTTCAGACGCACCCAGCCATTGGTTTCTATGGAGGCCAGGTGTTCGCCGTCAATGGCCAGGAAGCGGAACTCTGATTTGTGAATGCCCACATAATGGGCAAATTTCACCAGGCAGCGGCCGCCGTTGCCACACATGCTGCCTTCACGCCCATCTGCATTGTAGTACACCATGCGGAAATCGTACCCGGGCGCCGTGCGCAGTTCCATCAGCCCGTCGGCTCCAATGCCAAAGCGTCGTTGGCACATGGCAGCAATCTGCTGGGTGGTGAGCTGCAGCCTGCCTTCGCGGTTGTCTACCAGAATGAAATCATTACCGGTGCCCTGGTACTTATAAAAATGAACCTTCATGGAATCAGTCGATTGAAGCAATAATGGGGAGTGAATGTTCGATCAGTTGCCTGACGGCTTTGCCGCCATCGGGCGAAAATGTCTTGGTAATGCGGTTGGCCACCACCACGTTGAGGCTGAGGCATTGGTGGCCCAGCAGGCGCCCCAGCCCATAGATGGCGCTGGTTTCCATTTCAAAATTGGCAATGCGGTGGGCCCCGAAGCTGAAATGGGTAAGGGCGTCAATGAGGCCGGGATTGCGCAGGCCCAGGCGAAGCACCCGTCCCTGGGGACCATAGAAACCCGGACAGGTAACGGTGATACCCTGGTGGTATCCGTCTACAAAATGCTTAAGCAGCTGCATGCTGCAGGAGGAGATATAAGGCTGCGAAAACTGGCTGCCCAGCTGCGTTTGCAGCACAAACTGCTGCAGCAGCTGCAGTTCCTCGTCGTTGTGTTCCAGCTGGTAATAACCCAGCAGATTGTCTATTCCCAGGCCATGGGTGCCGGCCACCCAGCTGTCTACCGGAATATCGCCCTGCAGGGCGCCGCAGGTGCCCAGCCGGAAGATCTTCAGGGAGGTGAGTTCCGGCTTCAGGGTGCGTGATTCCAGGTCAATATTCACCAGGGCATCCAGCTCATTGAGCACAATGTCAATATTGTCAGTACCAATGCCGGAACTGATCACCGTAATGCGCTTGTTGCCGATGTACCCGGTATGGGAAACAAATTCCCGGTGCTGCCGGCGAACTTCAATGCTGTCGAAATAAGCCGACACCACGGGCACCCGGTCGGGATCACCCACGGTGATAATGGTACTGGCCAGCTCTTCAGGTCGGAGGTCAATGTGGTATAAGGCGCCGCGAGGATTAATGATCAGCTCGCTTTCTGCAATTCGCTTCATGAACGGGTACTGCGGGAGCAGCGGTTGGGTATGTGAATCAATGGCGGCGGGGCACGCAGGCCGGGCCTGTTCCGGATTTGGCCTGCAATATCCGAATAAAATACCCATCCGCAATTTTCAATTTTTCAAACCACCGGATTCCCCTATTTTCGCATCCCCAAAAAAGGAAATCAGGTATGCGGGAAACCGGCCCTGGCCTCCTGATTGGGGAAGCTCCTTCGAAGGTCTGCATTCGAATTTTCTAATGGTACCGTGGCCGAGTGGCTAGGCAGAGGTCTGCAAAACCTCCCACAGCGGTTCGACTCCGCTCGGTACCTCCACCAGGAAAATGATTACCGGACGGTAATCATTTTTTTGTTGATGACTGTTGCATTACTGAACAATCCCAAGGATTATGATACGAAGAAGCTGGTTGGGCTTGCTGGCCTGCGCGGCCATGATTGTTTCCACCTTCATGCGCTGGACCTGGTACCCCGATATTCAGAAATATTTCACCGGTTTTTTTACAGAGGATAATTACTACGGCAGGCCCGGGATATTCCTGTGCACTATGGCAGCCATTGGCCTGCTGGCTTACCTGTTTCAAAAGGTGTGGCTATTCCGCCTGAACCTGGTGGCTGCGGCGCTGGGCATGGCCTATGCCATCAAGTCATTCCTGCTCTTCACCAGTTCTTACGACGGTTATGTGCCGGAAAAACAGCCTGGCATTTATATCATGCTCGTGGCTTCGCTCCTGAACGTGGCCATTGCCATGGTGAGCCTGAACAAGCCAGCAGGTAATCCAGGGAAGGAGGGCTAATTCAGAGCGTTTTACGCATCACGTAATCGTTCATGTAAAATCCCTGCCCGATATCGAAATCGCCCTCGTGGTCTATTTGGTAGCCGCGCCGAATGTAGAATTGTCCCGCCCGGTTGTTGCGGTTCACATTCAGGATCAAGGCAGTGGCGCCCCGGTCTTTGGCTAGATGCTCAGCCGTTTGCAGCAGGGTTCGGCCCGCTCCGGTTTGCTG
>JALOMZ010000128.1 GCA_025455205.1 Chitinophagaceae bacterium
CCTCGCCTTCCTTTGAATCCATTTTCAACTGCCCGCCATGCCCTTTGGTCACAATATCGTAGCTCAGCGACAAGCCCAGGCCGGTTCCCTCACCGCTGGGTTTGGTGGTGAAGAAGGGCTGGAAGATTTTCTGCTTCAGGTGTTCAGGTATGCCCGTGCCATTGTCAGAAATGCTGATGCATAGCTTGCCGTTCTCCTGCCTCGTTGCCAATTGTATAGCAGGCTGGTATCCAGCAGGCTGCTGCTTTTTCCGCGCATCAATGGCATGGAAAGCATTGGTGATCAGGTTCAGCAGCACCCGGCCCATATCCTGCGGCACCATTTTTACTGGAGGCAGGCCTTCCGCAAAAGAGGTTTGTATGGTGGCATTGAAGGTTTTGTCTTTAGCCCGCATGCCATGGTAGGCCAGGCGCAGGTATTCATCGCAAAACACATTCAGGTCGGCTGCCTCTTTTTCACCCGTGCTGGTGCGGCTGTGCTGCAGCATGCTTTTCACGATACCATCGGCGCGCTTGCCATGGTAGATGATCTTTTGCTCATTTTCCAGCAGGCTGGTGGCAATGGTACTGGCCTCTTCATAGTTTCCGTTCCCGATCTCTTCCAGCATTTCCGACAGGAGCTCGCGGTTCACATCTGCAAAATTGTTGACGAAGTTCAAGGGGTTCTGGATCTCATGGGCAATGCCTGCGGTGAGTTCACCCAGCGAAGCCATTTTTTCCGATTGCACCAGTTGCGCCTGGGTGGCTTTCAGCCTTTCTACAGTTTGATTGAGCTGATCGTAAGATTCCGCATTTTCCAGGGCAATGGCTGCGTAGATGGCAATATTGCGCAGCATGTACAGGTGGTAGTCGGTAAATGCGTTTTTCTGGAAGCTCTGTACCGTGATTACGCCCAGGGTCTGCTCTTTCACCCGCAGGGGCAGATAGATGAGCGAATTGGGCTGCTCTCCCTGTTTGGGCACCGGCATTTGCTGCAGGTACCGGTTGTATTCCTGGCTGAGGTCGCCCATCACTATTTCCTGTTCGCTGGTAAAACAGAGGCTGGCAAAACGATTTTCATCCTGCACAGCGTTCGCATAGGCTGGCAAGGCCACCCCCTTTTCATAGGTGGCAGGGAACTCAATGGTATTGCTGTCGGCATGGTAGATGCCGATGCCAAATACAGCAGCATCCATCAGCGAATTCACGTTATCGTATACGGTGCTGATGATCTTTTCTACAGAAAGTGAGGAAGTGATTTTGCGGCCGATCTCACCCAGCAATTCCACATTGCCATATGCCTGCTCCAGTTGTTCCTTCTGTTGCTGCACTTCCAGGGCCTTGCGGTCTGTTTCCTCCTTCTGTCGTTGCAGCAGCAGGTTGGCCAGCTGCTTCTGCCGGTTGCTGCGCACCAGCACCACGGCAAACACCACCACGGAGGCCAACCCGCCCAATAAGGCAAAAACGAGTACGCGCTCGCGCCTGTTCTCCTCTTGCTGCAGCTGCTTGTCCTTTTTCAGCAGGGCTATTTCGGCCTGTTTCTTGTCGAGTTCAAAGGTGGCCTGCAGCATGGCCGTTTTGCGGGCAATTTCTTCACCCGTCAGGCTGTCTTTGTAATTAGAGGAGAGCACCTGGTATTTGTAGGCCGTATCCCACTGCCGCAATTGTACCGCAGCCTCTGCAATTACCTGTGTGATCTCCCGCAGGTACAGCCGCCACCCAAGGTCCAGGGAGCGCTGCAAACTGAGCTTGCCGTAATACATACCGCTGTCGGCATTGCCGGAATGGGTGTGGATTTTGGCCAGCACCCATTCATCCCAGGGCAGCATGGTGCTGCGGGGGAACCTGGAAAAGTAGCCCATGGACATGCGTATGTGCCGCAATGCTTCGGGGTAGTTGCCCATGCGCTCGTACACATCGCTGATATTGCTGTGGGAAATAAATATGTTGGAGGAATCGGACCGCTCCAAATCTATCTTCAGCCCGTTCTGGTAGGCCTCCAGCGCGGCGGGGTAGTTGCCGGAGGTTTTATAGGTCTTGCCAATAGCGTTATAAGCACCGGAGATCCCGAATGCATAATTGATCCTCTTTGCCTGTTTCAGCGCATCGGTCTGGTACGGGATGGCCTTGTCGTATTCACCCAGCACATTGTAGAGGTATCCAATGTAGCGCTCCGCCTCCACCAGTTGCTCAATGTCGCCTATGTCCTGCGCCAGTTTGATGGCTTGCAGCAGGCGGTCCAGCGAGAGCGCGTGTTTGCCATCATCCATGTACACGCTGGCCTCGTTTTGCAGCAGCAGGCAAATACCCTGCTGATCGCCGGCCTTTTGCAGGAATGTCCGCGCTTTTCCATAATAGGCAAGTGCCCTATCAAAATCAGACTGGGTATAGGCCAGGGTACCTTTAGACATGAGGGCCCGGCCCACGCCCTTGGGATACTGCAGCCGCTCCGACAGGCTGATGGCCACATTGATCACGGAATCACTCTGGGCGGGCTTTGTGCGGCGCCATTCCCTGGCCAGCATGAGCAAGGTGGTCACCCTGGAAGTATCCTGTTGTGCACGTGACTGCAGCAGCCTCAGCAGGCTGTCTGCCACCGGGGTCTGCGCCTGCAGTGCCGGCATAAACATTGGCCAGGCCAGCAAATAAGGGAAGAGCCATTTGCGCATAGGAAGCAGATAATTGAGCGATGATGAGGATAACCACCAGTCTTGTCCACTCCCTTAAATTAGGAATTTTCAAATTATGAGGCCAACATTACTGAAATTCCTGCTCCGGCATCATGCGCCAAGCCCAGGCTGCATAGCATTTTCTACCGGGTGAGGCGTTCCACCAGCAGCCGGCACTGCGGATAATCCTCCACCAGCGCATCCCGCTCTGCCAGTTCAAAATCGGCGAAGTCAAATCCTGGAGCCACGGTGCATCCCACCAGTGCATAGCCCAGCGCACCCATGGTTTCACTGGCAAACCAGGCGCCAGCCGGCACCATGGCCTGCTGCACCTCGCCGGCAGCAGCATCCTTGCCCAGTGTTATAAATTGGTATTGACCCCCTTCATTTATAACATGGATATGCACAACATCCCCCTCATAATGGTGCCAGGCCTCATCGCTGGCAATGCGGTGGAAGGCCGAGAAATGACCAGCCGTAAGCAGGAAATAGATGGCCGTGGAGGCCGGCCGGGGGCCGCGGGGCGTTTGCACCAGTTGAGTGGAGCGGTACGTTTCGGTGTAGAATCCTCCTTCAGGATGGGGCTGCAGCTGCAATTGCTGCACCAGTTGTTCTGTGCGGTTCATGGCGGCAAGATCTGTATTTGTGGCCGAACGGCTGCATGCCCACAATGCGTTGCCCGGCCGGCTGCAAATCAGCGCTCCAGGAAACCGACTTCCCTTCAGGAATGGCAGAACCAAACACAGGAAATGATACTTAACCAACAGCGCCATACCTGCGGCCGCCGCCGTGGAAGCAGCCAATTCCCGGAGCGCAACTTTTGTTATGCCGCCTTCAGCAACACGCCCGATTAAACAGGTTAAAGTTTGAGCAGCGCAAACTATGCTGTAACTTTAACTGCATGAGCCAATTGCCACCAAATGAAGAAGACAGGCTTATAACGTTCACCCTCGCCAAATCAACTACGTTCACGCAAAAAGGCATTTACCCCACCCTGGCACGAAAACTAAACGCTGCCACCACCGTCACGAAAATGTACAAGATCCTGCAGGCAACGCCAACAGATATCCCTGCCCGGTAGCCACCCGCAGGCAACCCGCTAAGGGCCTGCCGGTATTTGTATTCACCTTCATAGCAGCTCATGCTTTCTACACAAGCACATATCAAACTTCGGGCCCTGTTTTCGATCTGCACGCTATTGATTGCATTTCTTTCAGCGGCGCAGGACCTCGATCCCCGTGCCTATATCAGGGTCCCCGTTAAAGCAACCAACTTCATCTCAGGCTTTGCGTATTCCTATGGAGATATTGTTTCCGATCCCAGCCTGGCCATCAAGAATATCAAGGCTGACGCCCAGACACTATCTCTGGGTGTAGCACGCTCATTCAACCTCGCCGGCAAAACTGCCCAGGCGCTGGTCATGCTTCCCTATACCTGGGCGGATGCGAGCGGGGAGGTCAATGAACAGAACAGGTCTATCAGCAGGTCCGGCTTCTCCGATATGCGGCTGCGCCTCTCTGTCCTACTGGCTGGCGCTCCCGCACAAAGCCTGGCAGATTTCGTAAAACACCCCTCCAATAAAACCATCGTGGGTGTAAGCCTGAATGTAGTAGCACCCACCGGCCAGTTCTTCCCAGACAAGCTGATCAACCTGGGCACCAACCGCTGGGCTTTCCGGCCTGAACTGGCCTTATCGCAACCCATAGGAAAGGGATGGTTGCTGGATGTGTATGCCGGCTGCTGGCTGTTCACCAACAACAACAGTTTCTACCCGGGCAATGCTGTAAGAACGCAGGATCCCATGGGGGCATTCCAGGGGCATATCAGTTATAACTTCAAACCCAACCTGTGGATAGCCCTTACTACCACGTATTATGCAGGCGGCGAATCGGCGGTGAATGAAACCGCGAACGACGACCGCCAGTCCAATATGAGGGTTGGGCTCACCGCCGTTGTACCCACCGGAAAAATGAGCTCCCTGAAGCTGGCCGCCAGCACGGGAGCCATTGTGAGAATCGGCCAGGATTTCACCACCCTTTCCATTGGCTGGCAGCGCGCCTGGCTCTCCATGAAAAAACAACCCGACCATAAATAGCCGGCAGCTCTCTGCCTGGCAGCCACCCGGATTTGCTTAACCGTTATATGGCGGAAGCTGCCCAACATCATTGACTAACGCCCATTTCTTCAACAAAATTTCATGCTGAAACCAAACATAGTATTATGAAATGGAATGGCATCGGGCTGATCTGGATAGCACTGTTCAGCACACCATTGTTCGCGCAGGAATTTGTATTGCAATCCGAAGTGTTCTTCTCGAAGGAAACGCCCGTGGATGTAACCCTGAATACCAATTTGAAAAGCCTCAATAAGTCGCGTAAGAACACCCCCTATTTACCGGGAACCATTACCTGGCATAACCCCGATGGCACAGGTGATGTCACGGAAAAGATCAGCCTGAAACTCAGGGGCAATTTCAGAAGGGAGAATTGCGGAATGGCCTCGCTGATGCTGGATTTCAGGGATGCAGATAAGAAATCGAGGTTCAGAAAGCTGGGCAGGGTAAAACTGGTGGCTCCCTGCGGAAACGGCGAACTATATGAACAATTCGTGCTTAAAGAATACCTCATCTACAAGATGTACAACCTGATCACCGATGCAAGCTTGCGGGTCAGGCTGCTGAACCTGACCATCCAGGACAGCCTGAAGACGAAAAGGCATTTCAAACAACCGGCGTTTGTGATAGAGCCGGCGAAAGAATTTGAAAAGCGCAAACAATGGGTGGAGGAGGAAAAACAAAAATTCAATACAGAACAAACCAACCGGGAACAAGCCACCATCGTTTTCATGTTCCAGTACATGGTAGGCAATACAGACTGGGCAGTTCCCTACTTCCATAATATCAAACTATTCTTCCCGAAAGACTCCGCCAGGGTGCGGCCCTATATCGTGCCCTACGATTTTGACTTCAGCGGGCTGGTAAATGCCCCTTACGCCAGCCCACCGGAAACCACCGGCCTCACATCCGTCACCGAAAGGTTTTATATGGGCTACGTGCGAACCATAGAGGAACTGAGGGCAACGGCATCATTATTCATTTCAAAAGAAACAGCAATATATGATCTCATAAAAAACTTTGCCTACCTCGGAGACAATGAGAAGAGAGAAATGACCGAATACCTGAGCCATTTTTTTGAGACCATCAAGGACGAAGACCGACTGAAAGAAATCTTCATTAACAATGCATTGAATGCCAGAAATTAACAGGACTTATCTCAAAAGTCAATTTTAACCACCACGGTACGAAGAAGGCGCAAAGAGTGCCAGAAAAAATACAGGAAAATCGGGCATTTTGACCTTAGTGCCTCCCTGGTGACTGAGTGGGTAATTCCTCTTTTGCACTTTTGAGATATGCTCTGGTATCTGCGGAAATCTGCGGTTTTCAATCAGCGGGATCTGTGGCGAGTATTTCCCGCAGATGAACAAGGCACACAGCGTTAACTAAATGACCTGGCCAAACAGCAGCCGC
>JALOMZ010000129.1 GCA_025455205.1 Chitinophagaceae bacterium
GCCTTTCCGGCACAGCATCAGGCGGTATATCACTATGCGGAAGACCCGCTGGAATACATTACCTGGCGCCGGCTCCCTCGTCATGCGCATAAGGGCATGCGGGGCCATGCGTTGCTGGGCATGGGCAGCGCCACTATGATGGGCGCGGCCGTGCTGGCCACACAGGCCGCTCTGCGCAGCGGCGCTGGACTGGTTACCGTAGCCACCGACGCGGCCGGCTGGCCCGTGCTCCAAACCGCGGCACCTGAAGCTATGTGTGGGGCAAGGGGCGCACTCACCAATGAATCATTTCAGTCACAAAAACGTATTGACGCCATTGGGGTAGGATGTGGCTGGCTGGCCGATGAAGAGCATATGCAACAACTGGCCTGGCTGCTGGCGCAGTCAGACCTGCCATTGCTGGTGGATGCCACCGCCCTGGGCCTGCTGGCACAGATGCCGCAGGCGCTGGCTGCTGCCCTGCGGCCGGAAAGGCTGGTGCTTACACCCCATGTGGGGGAATTTGACAGGCTGTTCGGCCACTCGGCCAATCATTTTGAAAGGCTGGAAAAAGCCCGGACCCTTGCCCGGCAATATCAGTGCACCCTGGTGCTGAAAGGGGCTTTCACCCGCACCATCACGCCCGAAGGAAAAGTGTATTTCAACAGCACCGGCAATCCCGGCATGGCCAAAGGAGGCAGCGGCGATGTGCTGAGTGGCCTCATTACCGGTTTGATGGCCCGGGGTTTGGCAGCGCCGGAAGCGGCCCTGCTGGGGGTTTGGCTGCATGGGCATGCCGGCGACCTGGCTGCGCAGGCAGATACCCCGGAAGGCATGACGGCCGGCAGCATCATCCGATGCCTGCCCCGGGCCTGGGCAGCCCTGGAAGGATTGGTTATACCCGGTGATGATCGGCGCGCCAGTTCACTACCCGCTTCTTGATATCATCTCCGCTCAGCTTTTCTGCCAAGGCCTTTTGGGCCAGGGCAGGCAATTCAGCATCGCTGGCAAAGCGCAGGGCAATGATCTGCCCCATGCGCAGGCCGGCCGGCAGGGGCTTGCCGGTGAGTATATAATGGCGGAAGTTCTCCTCGGCCCGTATGGCCCGGTCCTGGGCGCGCAGGGCAAAGGAGCGGCAGAACCAGAAGAGTCCGGCCAGGGCTACCGAAACAAAAAAGGAGAAGATGGCCTCCACGTTCCGCTCCGCGGGATTCATCAGCTTTTCCACCAGAATTACGGTGCTGATGATGATACAGCTCAGAATCACCAGGGAAAGCACATAATGAAAACCGGGCACCATGCGCCGGTGGTTGGCATATTGTTGGGGTTGCATATCAATAGCTTGATTAAGGCCCGCAATCTAATGGTTTTGGCAATCAAAGTGAACGGGCAAACAGCATATCCCTCTATCGGTATTGGGTTACCACATCCAGCAGCTGCCACATTTTCTGTACCACGGCATTGGCCGACCCGGAATAGTTGTTCACCAGCAGGGCAAAGCTGTAGTTGCGGCCCTGTTTGTCGGTCAGGTACCCGGCGTAGCCTTTGGCGCCGGCAATGGTGCCGCTCTTCATCTTGATGTTGTGTATGAGGGGCAGGCCCTCGTAATAAGCTTTGAACCAGGGCTGATTGCGCGCAAATTGCAATACCTGCACCAATGCATTGGCCGTTACCCTGTTCTGCGGCGACAGGCCGCTGCCATCCAGCACTTTCAGGGCATTGCGGTCTATGCCCTTTGATTCCCAAAAATCGCGGATCAGCTGGCTGGCCACTTCGGTATCGCCTTCCTTGCCGGCCTGCACCGCCAGGGTTTTGGCCAGTGCTTCGCCGTAGAGGTTGATGCTTTTTTGCAGGAACCAGTAGATCACAGAATCCAGCGTGACCGACTGGTAGGTGGCGAGGGTGCCGCTGGCCGCAGGCATGGGTTGATTGTTGATGGCAAAATAGACGGCGGGCCGGGCTGAGCCGTCGATGCTGATGCCCTTATCCACCAGGTATTGTCCAAGGGCGGTGAGCAGGGCCGCCTCCCCAAAGGGAATGGCGCCACTGATGGTGAAGGGCTTGCCGGTTTTGCCCAGGCTGCCGGTGGCATAGGCCATGGAGGAATAGGGCGGGGCATAGATCACGCTGTTGTCGCCGGAGCCTGCCGCCCCCAGCTGCACAAAGCTGTGGAAGTTGGCGATGCCCGGGTTGGGGTCTGTTTTCAGCACCGGCAATGCCCGGCTGAATTTGCCACTGGCATCGAAGCTCACATCGTACTGGTTTTCGTGGTAGTTGAGCGCCCAGGAGCCGGCCCCATAGTAATTGCCAATGTCGTCGTAGATCCAGCCACCGGGCACAGGCCGCACAGAGAAGCGGGGATTGCTGCCCACCAGGTGGCCCGCAATGCGGGTGATGCCCCTGGCCTGCAGGGCCTGCCATACCTGCCAGAAGAATGCGGTATCTGGCTGGGAAGGATAGCGCCAGCTGCCAAGGGTGGGGTCGCCGCTGCCATGCACCAGCAGGTCGCCCTGCAGCACGCCGCCTGAAAGGGTGCCGCTGTAGGAGACCGTGGTGTTATACCGGAAGCCGGCACCCAGTTTTTCCAGGGCCGCCGCCGCCGTCACAATTTTCTGCGTGCTGGCCGGAGCCAGCCCTGCCTGGCCCTGGTGGGCAAAGACCGTATTGCCCGCTTCATCTTGCACCACAAATCCAGTGATGGCGTATTTCATTTGCTCGTCGGCCTGAAAGCGGCGGAAAGCCTGCTGGAGGCTGGCCTGGAGCGACTGGGCAGCAGACTGCCTTGCAGAGAGGAGCAGACAAAGGGCAACAATCAGTGAACGGGAAGTTGGCATGGGGTACAATTTTTTGAGCATTGGATGCGAATTAAGCAATTCGCATCCAATTGCCTGACACAGGAACGTCATAATCTGGTGCTAACGTACAGCAGCGGCCGGCTCCGGCATGCAGAATGTTGCGCACCACCTGCTACCTTCGCTTTTTCACAGGAATATTTGAACGGGTATGGAGAAAGTGTATGCAACCCTCATCACCATTGGCGATGAATTGCTGATTGGTCAGGTGATAGATACCAACAGTGCCTGGATGGCGCAGGCACTCAATGAAGCGGGCATTCTGGTGCGGCAGCGCATCAGTGTGGGCGACATGGCCCCCGACATCGTTCATGCCCTGGAGGAAGGGGCGGCTGGCTCACAGGTGGTGCTGATCACGGGTGGCCTGGGGCCCACGGCCGATGATATCACCAAGCCCGTGCTCTGCGAATACTTCGGTGGCAAACTGGTGGTGGATGCTGGGGCACTGAACAATGTAAAGGAGATCTTTGCGCGCCTCAACCGGCCGCTCATTGAACGCAACCTGAAGCAGGCCGAAGTGCCCGATGTGTGCACCGTTATCCAGAACAGCCGCGGCACCGCCCCGGGTATGTGGTTTGAAAAGGATGGGGTGGTCTTTGTTAGCATGCCGGGCGTTCCGCATGAGATGAAAGGCATGATGACCCACCATGTGCTGCCTGCCCTGCAGGAGCGTTTTGCCCTGCCGGCCATTGTGCACCGCACGCTGCTGACTGCCGGCGTGGGCGAGAGTTTTCTGGCCGACATGATACAGGATTGGGAACAGGCCCTGCCTGCGCACCTGAAACTGGCCTATCTGCCCAACTACGGCATGGTGCGCTTGCGCATCAGTGCCGTGGGGCAAAACAAGCCGGCCCTGGAGGAAGAAGTGGAGCTGCAATTCAGGCAACTTCAGCAGCTGGTGGCAAATTACCTGGTGACGAACAAGGACGAACCCATGGAAAAAGTGGTGGGGCGCATGCTGCTGGAGCGGAAAGCCACCATGAGCACGGCTGAGAGCTGCACAGGCGGATACATTGCCCATATCATTACCAGCCATGCAGGTTCATCAGAATACTTCCTGGGGTCGGTGGTGAGTTATGACAACAGGGTAAAAGAAGGGCTGCTGGGTGTGGATGCCGGTACCCTTGCAACGCATGGCGCCGTAAGCGAAGCCGTGGTGCAGCAGATGGTGCAGGGTGTGCTGGCGGCCACCGGTACCGACTATGCGGTGGCGGTGAGCGGTATCATGGGACCCGGCGGTGGCAGCAACGAAAAGCCGGTGGGTACCGTATGGATGGCGGCCGGCAGCCGGAATAAGACCATCACACAGCATATGCATTTTCGCTTCGACCGTCGCCGCAATACAGAACTCACGGCCACTCATGCCCTCAACCTGCTGCGCCGGCTGATTCTGGAAGAGTCGCCCACTGCCTGATCAGGGCATATTGCGTTATCTTCAGGCTGGCGAATCTTAACCATTCGCACCAGATAATGATGGTCAACCTGCTGGGCATACCCTTTGATGCCAATTCCTCTTTCCTGCGCGGGCCTGCCGGGGCGCCGGCCCGCATCCGCCAGATGGATACCGACGGCTCTGCCAACCGCTTTGCCGAAAATGGCCTGGAAATAGTGCCGGGCCTGAACTATACCGACCAGGGCGACCTGCCCCTGGGCAGCGAGGATCCGGCCACGGCCTTCCAGCAAATCCGGCAGGGTGTGTTGCACCACCTGCACAGCGGCCGCAAACTGCTTTGCCTGGGCGGCGACCATTCTGTATCCTATCCCATCATTGATGCCCATACCGATCTGTACAACGATCTGCACGTGCTGCATTTTGATGCGCATGCTGATCTGTATGATGATTTTGAGGGTAATCCCTTTTCGCACGCCTCGCCCTTTGCACGCCTGATGGAAAGGGGCCGGGTGCAATCATTGGTGCAGGTGGGCATCCGCACCCTCACGCAGCACCAGCGCCAACAGGCCGAACGGTTTGGTGTGCGGATCATTGAAATGAAGGACCTGCATGTTGACTTTCTGCAGCAGCTGCCTTCGCCCTTGTATATCTCGCTGGATATTGATGTGCTTGATCCTGCCTTCGCCCCCGGCGTGTCGCACCACGAACCGGGCGGCATGAGCACCCGCCAGTTGCTGCATATGCTGCAACATATTAAAGCCCATGTGATAGGGGCTGATATGGTAGAGTACAATCCTCAGCGGGATCTCAATAACATGACGGCCATGGTGGGCTACAAACTCATGAAGGAGTTGATGGCCCTGATGCTGGCATAAAAAAGACCCCTGCAGTAATACTGCAGGGGCGTTATTTTCTTGCTTTTCCCTTTTGCTTTCCGATTTATGGCAGCGCGGGCTCCTGCTGGCTGAGGCAGTGGAAGCTGCCCAGTCCCCAGATGATATCGGTGGAATCAATGCCCACCACTTCGCGCTCCGGATGGGCCTGCTGGATGATCTGCATGGCCAGGTCGTCTTTACGGCAACGGAAGGTGGGCACTATCACGTATTTGTTGCTGATGTAATAGTTGGCATAGGATGCCGGCAAACGCTGGTCTTCCCAGAACACTTCGTCGGGCATGGGCAGCTCAATGATATTGAGCTGCTTGCCGTTCAACAGGCGCATTTGTTTCAGCTGTTGCAGGTTATGCGCCAGCAGGTGGTGATTGTCGTCGTGCGGATTCTCTTCCACCACGGTGATCACGGTGTCTTCATTCACAAAGCGAACCGTATCGTCGATATGCCCGTCGGTGTCATCACCCACAATGCCTTCATCTACCCACAGCACCTGCTCCTGGCCATAGAAATCGCAGAGGAATTGTTCGATCTGTGCCTGGTTGAGGTGCGGGTTGCGGTTCTCATTCAGCAGGCAGGCGGTGGAGGTGATGATGGTGCCGGCGCCATTGAATTCCACAGAGCCGCCTTCCATCACAATGCCGGGATGGAATACTTCATACCCATAATGCCTGCCAATGAGCGTGGGAATCACATCATCGAGGTCGTACGGCGGATACTTGCCGCCCCAGGCGTTATAGCCCCAGTCCACCACTGCTTTTTTCCTTTCGGTACGGTGCAGCAGGAAAGCCGGGCCGTGGTCGCGGCACCAGGCGTCGTTGGTGGGGTGGAAGAAGAATTCCACCTGCGCCATGTTTACGCCGGCTGCTTCCAGGTGGCCGGTGGCAAAAGCTTTCATGGCTTCGTCGGCCACGTTGATGCGCACTTTCTCACTTTGTGCCAGGTATTTGATGAACTGGCTATAAGGGGCATAGATGGTATCGATCTTGCCGGGCCAGCTGGCTTCCTTGTGCGGCCAGCTCAGCCAGATCGAACTGATTGAACAGATGTACACAGATAAAAAGGATCAGTGAAAATCTGTTTCATCTGTGGCATCTGTGTGCCATCAATCCTCATCAATAAAGCGCTTCGTAATGGGCTTGTAGCTATCAATTCTCCTATCCCGCATAAACGGCCAATGCGTGCGATAGCGGTCGGTTTTGCTGAGATCCAGTTCCTGCACATACACTTCTTCCTCCGTGTGGCTGGCTTTGTACAGCAGGGA
>JALOMZ010000130.1 GCA_025455205.1 Chitinophagaceae bacterium
TCCCCCACACCCGTAGCCCTGTTCAGGGCAGGCAGCCTGCCGCCGGGCACAGACACCATACGGTATACCATTACCGCCACCACACCCGAAGGCTGCTCTGCTACCGACAACCTGCTGGTAAAAATATTCAGCACGGCACCCTCCATATTTGTTCCTTCCGGCTTCACCCCCAATGCCGACGGGCTCAACGACCTGCTGCGCCCCACTCTGGCAGGCATGCGGGAACTGAGCTGGTTCCGCATTTTCAACCGCTACGGTCAGGTGGTGTTTGAAACCCGCCAGATAGGCAAGGGCTGGGACGGCCGCATCAATGGCCTGCTGCAGGGCAGCGGGGCCTATGTATACATGTGCCAGGCCATAGACTTCGAAGGCAACGTGGTTACCGCCAAGGGATCCTTCGTGCTGGTGCGCTGACACCCATTCCATACCGTCAGCTGCACCGCGTCACCAATAATATGCCGGCAATGATGCAAATTGCACCCATGAACAAGATCGTACTGATTACAGGGGCCAGTTCCGGCTTCGGCAAAGCAACGGCAGAGAAATTTGCCAGCGAAGGATGGGATATCATCATCACCGGCCGCCGCGCCGACAGGCTGGAAGAACTGAAAAAGGATGTGGAATCCACCTATGGGATCCGCTGCCTGCCCCTGGTGTTCGATATTCGCCACCGCCATGCCTGCTTTGCAGCCATCGAAAGCCTCCCGGCCGATTGGCGACCGGTGGATGTGCTCATCAACAATGCCGGCGGCGCCTGGGGCCGCGACCCATTTGACCAGGCCAGCCTGGACGACTGGGACATCATGCTCGATACCAATGTGAAAGGCCTGATGTATATCACAAAGGCCGTGCTGCCCATGATGACCGCCCGCAAACAGGGACATATCATCAATATCGGATCCATAGCAGGAAAAGAACCCTATGAAAACGGCAACGGTTACAATGCCGCCAAATTCGCAGTGGAAGGCCTGAGCCGGGCCATGCGCATAGACCTGCTGCCCTACCATATCAAGGTTACCCATATTGCACCTGGTGCCGCAGAAACAGAATTCTCCCTCGTACGCTTCAAGGGGGATGCCGAAAAAGCCGCTGCCGTGTACAAGGGCTACCAGCCCATGACACCCCACGACATTGCAGACATTGTTTACTTCACCACCACCCTGCCGCCGCACGTGTGCATCAACGACCTCGTTGTAACTCCAACCGCCCAGGCCAACAGCTATAACATCTACAAGTCAATGAGTTAGGGCTCAAGGCTTTGCTTGTGTAATCAATCAGGAAAAATATTCGCATTTTCCTTAACATTTTCGCCGGAAAACGGTTATCTTAAAGGAACCGAAAAACCTCCGAAAATGTTGGGTCATGAGAAAGCACCTCCCCTCCGATGATGTATCAGACAGTATTGTTCTGCATAGGCCTTTGCGCGAAGCATCTTCCCCCAAAAAAACACCCCTACCCAACAAAGTGAACCGGTCACGGGGAAGGATCAGGAAACTGGTATTCAATACCAGTGGCACTACCTGGCAGGCCTGGGAGTGGAATACCAATCCGCTGGAATTTGAATGATCCTCAGGTTTCCGCTGCATCCAGCGGAGAACGATACACCCAGATAATACCCACCAGCGAGGCAACCGCCGTAATCAGGTAAAAAAGCAGGCTGATGAATACGGCTTCGCTTTGCATGAGGCCAAACTCCCTTGATCCCCAGAGGAACACCACTTCGCGTGCCCCCAGCCCGCCAATGGTAAAGGGCAGGATGGACACAATGGAGCTTACCAGGAAAAGCAGCTGGAATTCCGCAAAATGATGGCGTATGCCAATGGATTCCATGATGCCATATACGCAGATTACCTGCAGGGCCTGCACGGCTATCCCGTACCACAGGGTGCCGAAGAAACTGGGCAGGAAACTCGGGAACCATTTCCTCACCATCAGATAGAAGACCAGTAATCCGGGCAGTATGGCCCCAAGTGCCAGCCAGCTGTGCCACTCAGGCCGGAACACCATCCAATAAAAAACGGCCGCCAATATGCCCAGGCCGGCCACCCCGCTGATCCGGTCCAGCAATACCGCTGCCGTCAGTTTTCGGGCGCCGGTGGCAGGATACCGCTGGTTCAGCAGGATCACTTTATACGCATCACCCCCAATGCCACCGGGCAGGAACAGGTTGTAAAAAAGTGCCAGCCAGTTGAGCCGCAGGTTGGCCATCTCGCTGATCCGAACGGCAATATTCCTGAAATAGAGGTTGATCCGAAAGGAAGATACCACCTTGCTCAGCACAAAAAAAAGCGTAGCAAACAACAGCCAGGCCATATGGCTGCGCTGCAGCAGGCGCCAGGTATCCAGCCAGTCGATCTGCTGGCCCACATACCACAAACAAGCGGCAGATACGCCCACCTTCAATACCAGCTTCAGCCAGCCGGGCAATCCCTTCTTTTGCGGAACAGCCAGGGCCTCACCGGCCTGCCTTGTATCGTTTGGGAGTTCCATCAGGGGCTCGCAATTTGATGATGATCATGGCCTGTAGCGGCCGGAATTACAAAAAAACAAATACCGGCATGGGTGCCGGCTTAATCCTTTTCCTCGCTGGTATGAATACGGCGGATATTATAGGTTTTGCGGCCGCTGCCCTCAAAATAATTGCGGATGCTCACTTCCGCCACAATGCCAATAGTGATCAGCTGGATGCCGCCCAGCAGGAATACCATACCTGCCACCAGCAAAGGCCGGCCGCCAATATCATGTCCCATCAGCTTCAGCACCAGCAGGTACAGATTGATGAGTATGCCCAGGAAGAGGCTGCCGAAGCCGAGTCCGCCAAACAGGTGCATAGGCCGCTGTATGTATTTCCGGAAGAAGACCATGGTGATGAGGTCGCTCATAACGCGGGTGGTGCGGCCAATACCGTATTTGCTCTTGCCAAAGCGGCGGGCGTGGTGTTTCACATCCACCTGCGTGATGCGGGCACCCTGCATGGCTGCCAATACAGGGATAAAACGGTGCAGCTCGCCATACAGTCCCAGCTCCTGCGCTATCTCTGCACGGAACACCTTGAGGGTACAGCCATAGTCCTTGATGTACACGCCCGTCCAGCGGCGGATGATGGCGTTGGCAATCCTGCTGGGGATCTTGCGCAACAGGGCGCCATCCTTGCGGTTGGCCCGGTTGCCGGCCACCACATCCCAATCTTCGGCCAGCAGCTTGTTGAGCATCATGGGAATATCGCTTGGATCATTCTGAAGGTCGCCATCCAGCATGGTAATGAACTGGCCGGTGCAGTGGTCAATACCCGCCGCCATGGCTGTGCTCTGGCCATAGTTCTTGCGCAGCTCAATCAGCTTGATGCGGGGATGGAGCATTTCCCGTATGCGCTGGCGGGTCTGGTCGGTGCTGCCGTCATCTACAAAAATCAATTCGTAGTCGTACTGGCCGAGGGCCGCCTCCACGGCTTCCACCATGGGGCGGATATTGTCTTCCTCGTTCATCACGGGGACCACCACCGACAGATAATGCTGGTATGATTGACTCATAAGGGGCAAAGGTAGCGGCTGCCATTCAAATACCCCGCTTAGGCCACGCCCCGCAGCGCCCGCAGTACCTGTTGATGGGTCCAGCCGGGCTGTACGCGCCGGATCTGGTGATAGCGCCTGATGGCCAGCAACTGCTCAAATTCCCGGTCTTCCGGCACGGTCAGCCAATCGCCTTTGGCCTTGCGGTCCAAAGCACGCAGGCGCTGCTCCTCCAGGTGACTGAGGGGTTGCAGCAGGTGATCGGAGGATGAGAGATCCCTGGAAAATAAGGAGAAACTTCCCCCGGCAGGCAATGCTGCAGCAAGGGAACCGGATTGAAAGGAGGCAAATAGCTCCTGAATATCCTGCAGGGGTGAAAGGAGGGTAAAGGACATATGACAGATTGATTTTGTGTTGTCTACTATTTTAGTGAACATTATTGACAAAAAATACAGCGCGCCGGAACGACCCGCTGTACCTTATTGCTCAATGATGGATGCCCGTGCCAAAACCATGGTGCAGCTGCAGGCCGGCCAGTTCCAGGCTCTTCTTCTTCAGCTTCAGCAGGTCGAGGCTTTCAATGATGGGCTCCGGCATCAGCACCAGCGAAGTACCGTTTGTTTTCCACCACTGGTTGTCCAGCAGGTGCCGCACATGCAACACGCCTACCAGGTATTTGCGGTCTTCACGCGCATGCCATTCCTCAATCCATTCAAACTTATCGCGTGGCACTTCTTCCACGTTTTCGAAGCTGAGGTACACTTTCAGGTAGTAATCGTTGGTGAGTTCTCCGGGCACGTGATGGTACAGCTTTTTGTATTCGTACCGGTAGTCGTAGCGAAGGGCGGAGATATCGCTCAATACCGCAGAAGCGGTTGGGAAACTGCCCGCGCCCTTGCCGTAGAAGAACTGCTTGTCGGCAAACCCGCTTTCAATAACCACGCCGTTGTATTCATTCCGCACAAAAGCCAGGTGGTCAGTTGACGGTACAAACTGCGGCAATACAAAGGCAGCCACCTTGCCGTTTTCCAGCTTCTTGGCCTGCGCCACCAGGCGGATCACATAGTGTCTTTCCTCGGCCACCTGCGCATCAAAGGCCTGAACGCTTTGTATGCCGGTAAACAGAATCTTGTCGGGCGAAGTCACAATGCCGTATGCATGGGCCAGCAGGTTGTTCCACTTGTTCACGGCATCATAGCCTTCCACATCCAGCGTGGGATTGCTTTCGGCAAAGCCCAGTTGCTGTGCCTGCAGCAGGGCATCGCGGTAGCTGAGCTTGTCCTCGAACATCTTGGTGAGGATATAGTTGGTGCTGCCGTTCACAATGGCCTGGATGCTGTGCAGGAGGTCGTTGTCGTAGTATTCCTCCAGGTTGCGGATTACGGGAATGGAGGCACAGGCGGAAGCTTCGTAGAGGAATGATTGTCCCGTTTGTTGCTGCAGTTCCAGCAGTTCGGGCAGGTGCTCGGCAATCATCTTCTTGCTGGCGCTTACCACATGTTTGCCGCCCAGCAGGGCTGTTTTCACAATGTAGAAAGCGGCATCGGCATCATCGATCACTTCCACAATCACATTGATCTCCGGGTCGTCCAGCAGCTCATCGCGCTCTGTGGTGAACAGTTCCGCAGGTGCGTTGCGCTTTTTTCCCGGATGCTTGATGCACACCCGCTTGATGGTGGCTTTCAGCGAGGGGGTTTGCTGCAATACCCGGTACAATCCCTCGCCCACTACGCCAAAGCCAAACAATCCAATGGTAAGTTGTTTATGGTGGTAATCGGGGTGTTCAATGTGTTGTGACATATTCAGACTTTTTCGTTTGTTGTTTTTCGTTTGTTGTTTCAGGTCACGTTAACCAGGCATTTTCTTGCGCAACTCATGCATATAGAAAGGCTTCTATGTGCTGCTGTATGGCTTCAAATTCGAGCAGGAAGCCGTCGTGACCAAAATGGCTGCTGATGGCCACCAGCCGGGCCCCGGGAATCTTCTCCGCCAGGTATTGTTGTTCACTCAACGGAAACAGTACATCGCTGTCAATGCCTATCACCAGCGTTTTGGCGGCCACCTGCTGCAGAGCTGACTCCACGCTGCCGCGGCCCCTGCCCACGTTGTGGCTGTCCATGGTCTTGCTCAGGGTATAATAACTGAAGGCATCGAAGCGATTGGCCAGTTTCTGGCCCTGGTAGCGCTGGTACGAAGCCGCGCCACCGGATGATTCCCCGCTGTCGTTCACCATCCACTGGCTGTTGTTATCCGGCTGCCGCAAGGCATAGCCTTCGTAGCTTCTGTAAGAAATCAGGGCCATGGCCCGGGCAGCCTTCATGCCGGCGAGGCCTGCCTCCGGATGGTTCTCCTGCCAGGTGCCGTCGGCCTCAATGATCATGCGCTGGGTGGTATTGAAGGCAATGCCCCAGGGCGAATGGATGGCATTGGTGGCAATGGGGATGATATGCTCAAACAATTCCGGTTCTTCGATAGCCCATTCAAGCAGTTGCTGTCCGCCCATGCTGCCGCCTATGCCGATATGGATTTTTTCGATGCCCAGGAATTTCCGCAGGGGCTGGTAGCTGCGAATGAGGTCGCGGGTGGTGAAGAAGGGGAATTGGTGGTAGAAAGGTGGTGGTAGAAAGGTTTTCCGGTGGCCGGATCCGTATCCAGGGGGCCAATGCTGCCGTAACAGCTGCCAGGGGTATTCACGCACACGATGAAGTATTTGGCCGGGTCAAACAAACGGCCCTCGCCCACCAGTCCATCCCACCATTCACGGGGATGGCTGTTGGCCGTGAGGGCATGAAAGATCCAAACGGCATTGTCGCGGTTGGCATTGAGCTGCCCGCAGGTGGTG
>JALOMZ010000131.1 GCA_025455205.1 Chitinophagaceae bacterium
GCGCCTGGTGTTCAATCTGCGGTACTACGACGAAATGCCTTACGAAGAAATGAGCAAGGTGCTGGGTACCACCGCCGGAGCCCTCAAAGCCAGCTACCACCACGCTGCCAAAAAAATTGAAGAATACATCACCCGGCACGCCTGAAAACATTAAACCTTGCGGCCCGTGCGGGGTCTGAGATACAGAACAACATGAACCAACCCGATCACATACAAGCAGAACTGGCCACCCTGGCGCCCACGCTTGCTGCTATGCCGCGCACCATGCCTTATGAGGTGCCGGCGGGTTATTTTGAAGGCCTGGAATCCATAATAGTGGAGCAGGCATTGCTGCATGAACCAGTGCAAGCCCTGCCCGACAGCGGCGTGCCGGAAGGCTATTTTGAGCAGCTGCCCGCCCTGCTGCTGGTGAAGATCCGAAACCAGGAACACGAGCTGGAACTCCAGTCCATCGCGCCCGTGCTGGCCGGCATTCCCCGCGACATGCCATTCCACCTGCCTGCGGGTTATTTCAAGAGCCTGGATCCTGCGGCCGCCCTGCAGCCCGCCCCCGCCAAAGCAGGTATCCTGCGGCAGATTGGCCGTTCAGGCCTCTGGCGCGCAGCCGCCGCCGCAGTGCTGCTGGTGGCCATCTTCAGCATCTGGAAAATGAGCAACCGCACGCCCACTGCCGAACCCACCCTGGCAGTTGCCCCAGCCGACTCCGCCACCATCAACCGGTCCTTGTCGGCTGTAGACGACACGCTCCTGGTATCCTATTTCGCCGAACTCGGCATAGCCGAAGAAGCCAGCACCATGACCATTTATATGGATACTACCTCCATCGAGGAAACACTGGCCAGCTTCACCGAAGAAGAACTGCAATCCCAACTGCAGGAACTGCCACTGGTGGAAGCCGGCATATGAACGCCTATTTGAAAACAAACTGACAGAACCGATACCATGAAAAGAACCTTACTCCTTCCCCTCCTGCTCCTGATGCTTAATGCCGCCTTGGCGCAACCGCCCGACCGCGGCCGGCGGGAGGAACTGGAATCCCTGCGCATTGCCTTCATCAGCAAACAGCTGGAACTGACCCCCGGTGAGGCGGAGAAATTCTGGCCCGTGTACAATGCCTATCAGGGAGATTTGCGCAAAATGATCCGCGAACACCAGGAGAAAAAAGGCGGTGAGCTTGACCTGGAAGAAAAAGTGCTGAACCTGCGCAAACGCTTTCGCCCCGAATTCACCAAATGCATCAGCGAGCAAAAATTCGATAAACTGATGCGCGTGGAAAGAACCTGGTCCGAAATGTTGCGCAATGAATTGCAGCGCCGCCGCGAAGCCGGCGAAAGGCCCATGATGAACCGGGGCGGCGGGCCCGGCGGACCCGGCATGCGCCAGCAAAGACAATTCTGATAAAACCCGCATGTTCACCATAAGAAAACCCCCGGCCAAGGTGCCGGGGATTTTTATTTGCGGGACCGGAAAAGCCGGCTATTATTTCAGGAACAACATCTCGCGATATTTGGGCAGCAGCCAGAATTGGTCATCCACCAGCAATTCCAGCTTGTCTACATGGTAGCGGATCTTGTCGAAATAAGCTTCCTTCACCTGGGTGCAATAGGCAATGGCCTTGGTGCGGGTGTTGGTCATGGCGTTGCACACTTTGCGGGCCTCAATCATTTTCTCGACACACTCGCTCACTTCGGCAATATGCCGGCTGATCTTCTGCAGTATCTGCACCTGGTTGGAGAAGGCATCGCCCATCATACCCAGGTCCTTCAGGCCCTTGATGTTCTCAATGAGGATATTCTGGTATTTGATGGCAGGCGGCAGGATATGGCTGGTGCACAGCTCACCCATGATGCGGCTTTCGATCTGCACCCGCTTGATATATTCTTCCAGCATGATCTCATGACGGGCTTCCAGTTCGGCATGGTTGTACACGCCCAGGCCCTCAAACAATTCCTTGGCCTTGGCGGTCACATAGGCATCCAGGGCCAGGGGTGTGGTGGGCACATTGGGCAACCCGCGACGCTCAGCTTCAGCATGCCACTCTTCGCTGTAGCCATCGCCTTCAAAGAGCACTTTCTCTGCATCCACAATGTATTGCTTGATCACCTCCATAATGGCCACTTCCTTTTTCTCGCCCTTTTCGATGAGCTTGTCCACATCCACCTTAAAAGCTTTGAGGGTGGCGGCCACAATGGTATTGAGCGCCGTCATGGCATTGGCGCAGTTGGCGCTGCTGCCTACGGCCCTGAATTCGAATTTGTTGCCGGTAAAGGCAAAGGGGGAGGTACGGTTGCGGTCTGTATTGTCCAGCAGCAACTCGGGAATGGTTTTGTGGATATCCAGCTTCAGCAGGATCTCATCCTGCTCTGAGAAGTTCTCACCCACCCTTTCCTTCACTTCTGCCAGCACTTCGCTGAGGAATTTGCCGATGAATATGGAAATGATGGCCGGCGGTGCTTCGTTGGCGCCCAGGCGGTGGTCGTTGCCGGCACTGGCAATGGAAGCCCGCAGCAGGTCGGCATAGTCATGCACCGCCTTGATCACGTTCACAAAAAAGGTGAGGAACATGAGGTTGGTCTTGGGCGTTTTGCCGGGGGCCAGCAGGTTCACCCCGGTATCGGTGCTCATGCTCCAGTTGTTGTGCTTGCCACTGCCGTTGATGCCGGCAAAGGGCTTTTCATGCAGCAGCACCTTGAGGTTGTGGCGCTTGGCGGTACGGCTCATGATATCCATCAGCAGAATATTATGGTCCACGGCCAGGTTGGCCTCTTCATAAATGGGAGCGCATTCAAACTGGCAAGGCGCCACCTCATTGTGGCGGGTACGCAGCGGAATACCCAGGCTGTAGGCTTCATTTTCGAAATCGCGCATGAAGGCATACACCCGCTCCGGTATAGAACCAAAATAATGGTCTTCCAGTTGCTGGCCCTTGGCGGAGGAATGGCCAAACACGGTGCGACCGGTGAGCACAATATCGGGGCGGCTGTTGGCAAAGCCGGCGTCGATCACAAAGTATTCCTGTTCCCAGCCCAGGGTGGCTTTCACATGCTCCACATTGCGGTCAAAATAGTGGCATACGCTGACTGCCGCATGGTTCAGGGCATCCAGGGAGCGCAGCAACGGCGTTTTGGAGTCGAGGCTTTCGCCCGTATAGCTCACATAAATGGTGGGGATGCACAGGGTTTTGCCATGGCCAATCTCCATGATGAAGGCCGGCGATGAGGGATCCCAGGCCGTATACCCCCGGGCTTCGAAGGTGGCGCGCAGGCCCCCGCTAGGAAAGGAGGATGCATCGGGCTCCTGCTGAATAAGGGCATCGCCTTCAAACTGCTCAATGGGCGTGCCATCGCCTTTGAGGGTGAAAAAGGAATCATGCTTCTCAGCGGTGGTACCAGTAAGCGGCTGGAACCAGTGGGTATAGTGCGTTACGCCCTTGCTTTCTGCCCAGGCCCGCATGCCGTTGGCAATCTGGTTGCCCATGGCACGGTCTATCTTCTTGGCATTGCTGATGCTGGCCATCAGGCTCTTGTAGGCCTCATCACTCAGGTACTGCCGGGCTGTTGCCAGGGTGAAAACATTCTCCCCAAAAATGGCCGTCACCTTGGCGGAGGGGGGCACATTTACTTCGGTGGGGTAGTTGAGCAGGCCGTTCAGGGCCTTAAAACGCAGGGATTCCATACTTGCTGGTTTTCATCGATGAATATTGATCAAAAGAAACGATTTATCGGCAGATTTTGGCCGAAGAAAAAAGCCAACCCCTCGAAAGGGAATTGGCTTTTGCTGCTATTGCTTGCTGTTCAGTTTTGGTTGAGGCTGCAGAGTCATTTAGGGCTGCACTGCTTTCACCGTTTTGATGATGCGGGCGGCCACGCGGTACGGGTCGGCAGCGGAGTTGGGACGACGATCTTCCAGGTATCCCTTCCAGCCCCAGCGGGGTACGTTAACGGGGATACGGATGGAGGCACCGCGGTCGCTCACGCCATAGCTGAAATCATGGATGCTGGCGGTTTCGTGCTTACCGGTGAGGCGCAGGTGGTTGTCGGCGCCATATACTTCAATATGTTCTTTAACCACAGGACGGAATGCTTCGCACACCTTCTTGAAGATCTCTTCGCTGCCGGCGGTGCGCAACAGGGTGTTGCTGAAGTTGGCGTGCATGCCGCTGCCATTCCAGTCGAGGTTGCCCAGGGGCTTGCAATGCCAGTTCACGGCTACACCATACTTTTCACCGATGCGCTCCAGCAGGTAGCGGCCGATCCAGATCTGGTCGCCGGCTTCTTTGGCACCCTTGGCAAAAATCTGGAACTCCCACTGGCCGGCAGCCACTTCGGCATTGATGCCTTCTACGTTCAGGCCGGCTTCCAGGCAGGCATCCAGGTGCTCTTCCACGATCTCGCGACCGAAAGCATTATAGGCGCCTACAGAGCAGTAATAAGGACCCTGCGGACGGGGATAGCCGTTGGCGGGGAAACCCAGGGGCTTGCTGGTGCTGGGATCCCACAGGAAATACTCCTGCTCGAAGCCAAACCAGAAATCATTATCGTCGTCGTCAATATGTGCACGGCCATTGCTTTCGTGGGGGGTGCCATCGGCATTGAGTACCTCGCACATTACCAGGTAGGCATTCTTACGCTGGGGATCGGGGCAGATGAACACCGGCTTCAGGAGGCAGTCAGATGAACCGCCGGGGGCCTGCTCGGTGGAAGAACCGTCGAAACTCCACATGGGGCAGTCTTCCAGTTTGCCGGAGAAATCCTTTTCAATCTTGGTTTTGCTGCGGAGGCTCTGGGTGGGCTTGTAGCCGTCGAGCCAGATGTACTCAAGCTTAGCTGCTGACATGGTTTTGGTATTCGTTTTTAGTTGATGAAGGCGACTTTTCGGTTGCAAGGTTAAGGAAAAGGCTCCGAAACAAATTCGGATTGTCGAATTTTTCAAATAATTCGAAGAAATAGGGCTAAGTAACCCAATCTTTCTTCAAAAAAAGTCACATATTAATTTTCGTTATTTGAAATGGACAAATCCGGTACCCCGATGCCCGGCAGCAAAATGGCCAGGCGGAATGGATCCGGCCTGGCCAGGGGAAATAACCGATGGTTGCACGGGCTGAGGGTCAGCCTTTCCAGTCGGGCAGCCGGCCCGGGGTATAGGGAGCCCCGGCTTTTTCCAACTGCTGCTCCAAAGCTTTCAGTTCGGCATCCACAGCCTTCACCTCCGCATGCACCGCGCCAAAACGGGTGCTGGCCTGGCGGTACATGTCTTCCAGGCTGCCATTGGGCCCGGCGGTGGTATTCCACAGGGTGTAGGCAATGCCGTTTACGAGGCTGTTGACACCGGGCAGGGTTTCAAACTCGCGGCGGGAAAGGCTTGCATCGCCGTTCATAGCTGTGCCGGCCTGCCGCATCCTGCGCTCCAGGTCGTATACTTTCTGTGTTGCCTCCGCTGTTTGAGCGCCAGGGCTGCGCAGGATGGCTTCCTTCACATAGCGGATCCGGTTGTTCAACTCGCCCATATAGGCCGCCGTGCCGGATACCACACGCTGCAGCTCGGCAGCCTTTTTGTTAAAGGCCATCAGGGCATTCCTGTCTTCTGCCGGCAACGATGCGTTGTTCAAGGCCACCGCCCGGAATGCCTGCGGAGCTACCAGTTGCGTGTACACCCCGTCTTCAAATTTCTGCAGGCTCACCGTATAATCACCCGGCAGGGCCCGGTACCCACGGTCGGGACCGCCGAATATATTCTCTTCCGGATCAAAAGGTGTGAAATCAACCGGCGAAAAAGGGGCATAGTTGAAATCCCATACCAGTTGCTTCATTCCTTTTTTGGCCGGGGCCTTCAGTTTGCGCACCACCTGGCCCTGCGCATCGGCAATGGTAAACAGCAGGTGCGGTTCCGGCTGCTGGTCTTCCAGCCGCAGGCTGTCGGCGCTGGGATAATACACCGGCTGCCCGGCTTTGGCCAGTTCCTTCTCACGGGCCTGCCGCTTCTCTTTTATGGTCTTCACATCCTCTTTCAGGTAATAGCGGAACACCGCCCCTACCGGCGGATTGGGCGTGGCAAAATAGCTTTCGCCCTGAAAGCCCTTACCCCGCAGGCCAAGCGGCTGGCTTTCCACATACATCAGCGCA
>JALOMZ010000394.1 GCA_025455205.1 Chitinophagaceae bacterium
GTATGGAGGCACGCCCGTGCTGGGCATTGAGAAGCCAGTGATCATCGGACACGGGGTTTCAAAGGAAGAGGCTTTCTGCAATATGATACTGCTGGCCGAAAAAATGATCAGCACCTCTTTCATCAGCAAGCTGGCAGCAGAAATTTAAGCCAGGTCAGCTGGGCGGCAATTTTTGCCTGGCCATTACATCTCAATGCTGTTGAGGTAACATGGCGCATCATTTTCATCCGTGAAAATCCAGATCAGAGTCTGCGTGGTTTGCGAACATTATTCGCTTCAAAGATTGACCTGATGTCATTTGATCACATACCCCACCGCTTCCAGCAAATGAGGGCAATGGCTGCCAGCGCAATGAGCAGCGGCAGCAGCCACCACCGTTCTTTTTCCTCCTCGGTATTGTTGAGAAAGGCTTCCATTTCGGTGGTGGTGGTTTCATTGTCTCCCACCCTCAGCTGGTGGGCCACCCCTTCGTGAATGATGCGCTCCGCAGAGAGGGGCGCAAAAGCCGGTTGAGAATCCGCCTGCTCAAACTGAAGTTCGTTGGCCGACAGTAAGAATCGCCCAAAGGGCGGCCATACCAGTTCGCCCGCATTCCTGATCTTTTGCTGCATTTGTGCGCAATGGGCCCTGTACTGATCAAAGGCTTCCTCTTCTGTTACCTGCAGCGCCCTGGCCAGGAATCCCGTCAGGTGCTGCAGGGAATCTGTCTCCTCCCCTGTTAACGGCTGCCAGTTCACCCTTCCGGACGGTGGGTCCAGCCGGTGTTCAGCAACATTGTACCGGGCCGGTACCAGCACGGTTTCCAGTCGGCCCATGCCGGCCAGCGACAGGTGGCCAAATTCTACCAGGTACGATTGCAGCAGGTTGTTCATCAGAACAAATTAACGGCATGGGGGCCAAACCGGCAAAAGAGGATGGCTCATGGAACATCAGAGCTGGAAACTTACCCCGCCCAGCGCCTGAAAGCCCAATACCCTGTACTGGTTCCAGCGCTGGTAATCTACATTGAGGATGTTGTTGAGCTGCAACCACAAACGCACCTTGGGATGCAGGGTAAATTCCACGCCCGCGTTGAGGTCAAAGGCCGATTTGCCACGGCCCGTTTCCCCTTCCGGCGTACGGTACCAGGCACCATTAAATGCATACACATCGCCCTTAACGCGGAGGTCTTTCACCACCAGCCACTGCACGGATGAGCGAAGCTCAAACGGCAGCAAGCCATAGGGTTTACTGGCTACATCCACCTTGCTGTAGCCGTTCACCAGTACCGTGGTGTTCCAGTTCAACTTATCCCCTTTCTTATAGGTGAGCTCACCGGAGAGGAAGATCCTCGACAATTGGGGCTCCCAGAGCAACTCAAAATAACGGCCGTCGCCGGAGCCGTTTACGTGTTTTGGGTATTGGTGATGCTGTTTGGCTGCCGGATCCAGGGATTGGTGGTGGCCAATCCGCGGAAGGTCTGCTCATCAAAATACCCCTTGAAGCCGGCCTGCACCACCATATTGTTATCCTTCAGCAGGTACTCAAAATCAATATCAGGCAGCAGCCTGAAATCCGCGTTGTTCCAGGATGGAATGATACCAGCCCGCAGGAGCATGTTTTCCTTCAGTTTCACGGTGGCACCCACCGGAATGGTGAAAAGGTTATTGCTGAAGGAAGTATCGGCCCCTGAAAAAGAACTCACCATGCCCTTGATGCCCAGTCCAAAGCTGGCCTGGTCAGAGATTTTTTTGGTCAGGGGCATATCAAACTGGAGGGCCGTTTCCTGGCCCTGTGCATTGTCGCTGAAGAAATGTCCCTTTAATCGCGCATCATAGGTAATGCCGGCCGGCCCCGCTACGGGGTTGGCCAGGGCTGCGCCCAGTTCGGCCAGGTTGTATCGAACGCGCAGGGAGTCGCCTCCAACGGGTACCGTTTTGGGTGCAAATCCATAGCGGTAGGTGCCCGTGCCGGTATATCCGCCGGAGAAATGCAGGGCACTGTTGTTTTTCATGTGCAGCCAAAGGTTACCCTTGGCGCCATATTGCTGCCATTCCTGGAAGTCTATCTTACCCTTAGAAGCACGGTAGCCGGCTTCCACATTGCCGTTCATTTTTTTGCCATCCCCAAATGATGCCAGTGCCTGCACCAGGGGCGAGCTGAAATTGCCGTACCCCAGTTTCAGGAATACGGATGGATCCGTTGGCAGGTTGGCCTCCTCCTGCTGAAAGGCCAGGGGCCGCAGTGGCGAAGGGGCAAAGCGCAGCACGAGGTTTTGGGTGGGCAGCTGGTAGTTGAGCGAAGGCCGGGCCGTATCACCACCTGCCGCACTGGCCGTAAAGCCTATCTTTTGCTGATTGAGCAGGCTGGGCTTGAAAGACGAAGTAATATCAATGGTCTTTTTCTTATCGGTGTCCTGTGCCGTGGTCAACAATGAGAGGCAAGCCAGGCCCATGGTCATAAGGCCGCCCCTGCGGAACATGCCATAGTTGCTTTTCATTGAGCGTTTGTTCATTTGCCACCTCCTTCCATTTTGGATGCTGCTGCCGAAGCGGCTTCTGCTGCAGCCAGCCGCTCTTCTGCCTCTTTTTTCAATTCAGGAATGGTGGCATTGTCTGCCACACTCTTGTAGGTTGCCTTGGCGTTGAAATAATCCTTTTGCTGCAGGAAGATATCGCCCAGCAGCAGGTAAGATCGGGTGACCCAGTATTCATAGGAACCTGATTTCTGGATGACCTCAAAGGCCGCCTTCTCTGCGTCAGCCAGCTTGTTCTGTTCAAACAGGCAGCGGGCTGTCTGGTACCTGGCTTCGGCGCCAATTTCGGCCTTTGACAGGGTAGCCACCGATCGGAAATATGGCAGCGCCTCAGCGCAGTTGCCTGCAGCCTTGGCCTGCTTGCCCAACACCATATTGGCAAACACTTTATCATCGCTGCCTGCGCCCCCCTGCTGGAGTAACTCAGTGGCACTGGGGGCAGCCAGGGCATAAGCGCCCATATAGTACAGGCTGCGCACGAGGCCCCGCAGGGCTTCCAGCCTGTTTTCACCAGCGCTGGCATAGGTTTTAAGGGCCGCATAATGCTTCGCCGCACCGGCATAATCCTTAAACTCGAAGTAATACATGCGCGACAATTGAAGCAGGGCCGGCTCGGCATATTTATTAGGTGCTGCCGCCGCTACGGTCTCATAATAGGGCGCTGCTTCCTTTAGCTGTTTCCCTTCGCGGTACAACTCGGCCACATAGTAGTTGGCATTCAGGGCATAGCGTCCCTGCGGATATTGCTGCAGGT
>JALOMZ010000132.1 GCA_025455205.1 Chitinophagaceae bacterium
TTCACGAAAGAACTCGTGAGCTGCTCAGTAAACGCAACTTTGAAGCAAAAGCCTTTGCCGGCAGGAAGAAGATTTGAGTCGCTTTCCTTGAACTCAACTCTTTGAGTAGGTGTAAAGAAAGACCCAGTCACCTTCAAGTTTCTAAAAGAACACGTAAGATTGGTGATCAAGATATCCCTCCTTCCACCGTTCACAATTGCAAATTCTGGCTGCATCATATTCCCAAGCATCGTTCAATGCGCCGGTAGCGGTTCCGGATGCCGTTTTGCCCTGGCCTCCAAACAGGAAGACCTTGTTGGCCACCTGCGTCATGGCGGCCTTTGTTCTTCCGCCCGGGGTGTTTTCGGCTGCTGGGATTCGCAGGGTTCCGTAGACTGCATTCATGCCTGCGCTGTTGGGCCTTATCTGCAGCCAGGTATTGGTAGCAGGGGTGTATTCCCAGATATCGTTGTTGCCGCTGCCGCCAAACAGGTAGAGTTTGTTGTTATACACCCAGCCATTGGCGAAAGAGCGGGAAGAGGGCGCTACGATTCCGGGAGGAAAGCTGCCGGAGTAGTAGCTGAAGAGTTTCTTCTGCTCGCCTGTTGCCAGGTCATATTCCCACATATCATTCTTGTCGAAATAATAGTCCTGTCCATCCCATACCTGTCCGCCAAAAATGTAAGCTTTGGACCCCAATACCCACAGGGTGGCGCCCACCCTGGATTGCGGATCCTGCCACGAAGCGGCAGCCCTGGTGCCGCTTATGAAACGCCAGCTGTTGGCAGCCGGATCGTATTCCCAGAGATCGTTGCGATAGCATGTTGGCGGTGCAAACTCCTGGTAGGTGGCGTTCATGCCCACTTTGGCGGTGCTGCCCCCGAATAAATAGATCTTCCCGTTGCTGGCAGTGGCCGAGCTGCCCTCGCGGGCCCCGGGGCTAACCTCCGGCCCTCCATTCACCTTTTCATACACCGGCGAGTTGGCATGGTAGGCATTGCCTCCCACCCAGGTCCAGGTGTTTATTTGTGCTAAAAGAGCAGGGGAAAATAGTAAAAATGCAAATGATAAAACCTGCCCAAACCGGAACCACTTATTCTTATCCATGGCAAGCATTTTGGTATGAGAAAATGGTTGCTGCCAAGAGCCGGTAAAAGGTATCGGGTTGAGGCCGGAAATCTGCTGACAATCGTCATTTTATACAGTCTTAACAAAGCAATACCCCGGCCATTGGCCGGGGTATTGATATAGTGGGGAAGTCCTCGTTTTATTGCTGGATGATCATCATCCTGCCGGGGCCACCGCCGGGCGGGCGCATGCCCTGCATCTGCTGCTGCATCAGCTTGCGGTATTCCTCACGGGTGATCTTCTTGCCGCTGGTGGGGGCCTTCACCGTGGTTTTAGCCTGCGTATCCAGTTGCAGCACTTTGTATTCCGTGGTGCCTTCATCCACGGTCACTTTCATGATCAGCCCGGGCAGTCCGAAGAAGAAGTCAGGGCCGGCGCTGGTTTCTATGTCCTGCGTAAACCAGGCTTCCACTTTCTGCTGGTCGGGTATATTCATGCGGCGCTGCTGCGGCCGGGCGCTGTCGGCATTGCCTTCGCGGTTACCGCCCTGGCCACCGCCGGGTCCGCCGCCCATGCGCATGCCGCCGCCCATAATCTGGCTGAGGCTCAGCGTAGTGGTGGCTTTGTAGCAGAGGTAGCCGTTGATGGTCATGGTATCGCCTTCGATCTTCCACTTCAGCGGACGAAGCGTATCTTCAATAAGATAGGTTTTGGGACCCAGTTCGCGGCTTTCCACGATCTGCTCCTTGTCGTAATCCCGGAAGGTGGCATCGTTGGGACTGCCGCCGCCAAAGCGGAAATTGAATCGTTGTCCTTCGCCGGCGGAGGGCAGCTGGTTCTCTTCTTCCGGCAGGTTCTTGTACAGGGATTGTGTCTGGTTGAACTGCAGCTCCATTTTGGTGGTCTGGAATTCAGGCAGCATCGCCTTCATCTGCTCTGCCTCGGGCGGCAGCCGCTTGTGCAGGTTCACCTTGCGCTCATACACCACTTTTCCTTCCTTCACCTGCGCCAGGAGCGGCAGGGTGAAAGACAACAACAAAACAGGTATCAACATTCTTTTCATGCTTGCATGTATTTGAGACCCCAAAGCTAGCTGCTGTGCCGGAAGCAGCCTGTTAAGAGTGATGAGTGCGTGGTTAATTAAGGTTAACGGAAGCAGAACCGGCCGGCTGGCCCTTGGTATTTTTGATCTGCTATCCTACTGTTTCCATGTTTAATAATCGGAAAATACAACTCGCCGGTCTGCTGATGGGAGCCAGCATACTGCTGCTGGTGTTGTTCCAGGCATACTGGCTGCGCAATACCTACCGCGATGAATTTGGCACCCTGCGCCGCGAGCTGGGCCTGATACTGCGGGAGACCACCATCCGCCGGCAGATGCAGCAGATGATGAATGGCAACGGCAACCGCCTGATGATCCGCATGGGCCGGCCCTTAGACAGCAGCGACCTCCGTATGGAACGCGAAGAAGGCGATACCGGCAGCAGCTCCGGCCGCATGCGCTGGGAGATGAGCCTTCGCCCGTCCGGCAGTGACTCTGGCCTTGGCCGCAGGGGCGCGCGCATCATCGCCCTCGAACAGGACCGGCGCAGCAGCCAGCGGGAAACCATGGACCGGCTGGCCGTGGTGGCGCCTTTTTTCGGCGACAGCCTGCCACTGGCCTCCCTCGATACACAATACAGGCGGTCGTTGCAGGACAACGAGATCGAGCTCCGCTACCAGCTCCGCGTTATGACGCGCGCGCAGATCGATTCCATGCAGGCGCAGGAAATGTCGCGCTCCGGCATGTTCTTCCGCCGCGGCATGCCTGCCGGTATAAAGATGGAGATGCTGGAAGCCAGTTTCGAAAGCCCCTTCTGGTATATCCTGCCCCGCATGCGCTGGCCCCTGTTGTTCTCCCTGCTCATGCTCGGCATAACCATTGCGGCCTTTTTATTTCTCTATCGCAGCCTGAAAGCCCAGCACCGCCTGGCCCTGCTGAAAAGTGATTTCATCAGCAATGTTACCCATGAGCTGAAAACACCTATTGCCACGGTGGGCGTTGCCATTGAAGCCCTGAAGAATTTCAATGCCATGAACGATCCGCAGCGTACCCGTGAGTACCTCGATATATCCGGCAACGAATTACAACGGCTGGGGCTTCTGGTGGATAAGGTATTACGGCTTTCTATGTTTGAACAGGAGAAGATGGAAATGCGCCGCGAACCCCTCCAACTGGAAGAGCTGCTGCAGGAAGTGCTGCAGTCCATGAAGCTGCAGTTTGAAAAAGCCGGCGCTAGTGTGGACCTGCAGGTGCATATGCCGGCCAGCCCGGTGAGCGGCGACCGCCTGCACCTGCTGAGTGTGCTGTACAACCTGCTGGACAACGCCCTGAAATACAGCGATGGTAAGCCTGATTTACAGATCACGCTGGAACAGGATGGCCAATGGCTGCGCCTGATGGTGCAGGATAACGGCATTGGCATCCCTGCAGAATACCGCCACCGGGTGTTCGACAAGTTCTTCCGGGTGCCGCATGGCGATACGCATACCATTAAGGGCTATGGTCTGGGCCTGAGCTATGTGGCCGAAGTGCTGAAAAAACATGGCGGCCACATAGAAGTGAAACCCGCACCCGGAAAAGGAAGCCTGTTCATCGTTACCTTGCCGTTGGCCGGCACCCCGGCGTAAACCAATGTACCCATGCCCACCGTATTGTATGTAGAAGACGAACTCTTCCTGGGAAAGATCGTCAAGGAAAGCCTGGAATCCCGGGGCTTCACGGTAGCCATGGAAGATGATGGCGACCGGGTGCTCGACCTGTTCCGCCGCACGCAGCCTGATATTTGTGTGCTCGATGTGATGCTGCCCCACAAGGACGGGTTCACCCTGGCCCGGGAAATCCGCCAGCTGAATACCATGGTGCCCATCCTCTTCCTGACAGCCAAAACCCAAACCGAAGACGTACTCAAAGGATTCGCCGAAGGCGGCAACGACTACCTGCGCAAGCCCTTCAGCATGGAAGAGCTGATTGTACGCATCAATAACCTGCTGCAACTCACCGGCAATGGCGGCATCAAAAAGGAAGATGCCGACAACATCAGCCTGGGCAGGCTGCAGTTCAACAAGCCGCGTCAGATCCTCAGCGGCGGCAGCGAAGAGCGCAAACTTTCCTACCGCGAAAGTGAATTGTTGCTCTACCTCTACGAGCACCGAAACCAGGTGATCGACCGGCGAGACATACTCAATGCCATCTGGGGCAACGACAGCTTCTTCAACAGCCGTAACCTTGATGTGTACATCACCAAACTCCGCGGCTACCTGCGCGAAGATCCTTCGCTGGAAATACTCACCATCAAGGGCGTGGGCTATCGTTTTGTGCTGTAGGCACAGTGTCTGCTCACCCTGCAGGGGTTACTGACACCGCGACTCGCCGTGTTCACGTTTATGACTGACACCGGTTTTTAACAGCCGAACCCCGGCTTGCGTAAAGGGCTTCCTTGCGGATACAACCTGAAATGTGAGCGGTGGTTTAATTTACGTATGTTCATACGGCAAAAACCTCCACATGGACCTTGAGAATATTTTTAAGATAGCCAACGCCCTGGCCCTGCTTTCCTGGATCTACCTGGCCATTTTTCCCTTCCGGCCGGCCACCAGCCGCATCATTATGGGTACGGTGGTGATGTTGCTGTGCTCGGCCTATGCCTTTTTGGTATTTCAGTCCATACAACCGGCCGACTGGCAGCAGTTCAACAGTCTGGCGGGTATACAGTCATTGTTGTCTTCGCCCGGCGCTGCCCTGGTGGGCTGGCTGCATTACCTCGCGTTTGATTTGATGGTGGGGCTGTTCATAGCCGCCAATGCGGCCAAACACGGCATCCGCCACTGGACCATCCTGCCCTGCTTTTTCTTCACCTTCATGCTGGGGCCGGTGGGCTTGCTGCTGTACCTGCTGGTGCGCTGGGCGGTTACGCGTGATTATCTTGCGGAAAATTTCTGATCCAATATTCCCCCAGGCATGGCAACGGCACCCATTGGCATTTTTGATTCTGGTTATGGCGGCCTCACGGTGTTCCGCTCCATCGTGCAGCAGTTGCCGCAATACGATTACCTGTACCTGGGAGATAATGCCCGCAGCCCTTATGGCCCCCGCAGTTTTGAAACGGTGTACCAGTACACGCTGCAATGCGTGGAGTGGTTTTTCCGGCAGGGGTGCCCGCTGGTGATACTGGCCTGCAACACGGCCAGTGCCAAGGCGCTGCGCACCATCCAGCAGAAAGACCTGCCCCAAATGCCCGATCCCACGCGGCGGGTGCTGGGTGTTATAAGGCCCACCACGGAAGTGATTGGCCGTTATACCAAATCAGGTAAGGTGGGAATTCTGGGTACCAGGGGCACGGTGCAGTCGGATTCCTATCCCATAGAGATCGGGAAGTTCTGGCCCGGCCTGCAAGTATATCAGCAGGCCTGCCCCATGTGGGTGCCATTGGTGGAAAACAATGAGCACCTGGGTGATGGTGCCGACTACTTCGTGCAGGAATACCTGCAGGCCTTGTACCGGCAGGATCAGGACATCGACACCCTGCTGCTGGCCTGCACGCACTACCCTTTGCTGCAGTCCAAGATTGCGCAATATGCCCGGCCTGGCAGCACCATCCTGGGCCAGGGAGAGATAGTGGCGGCCAGCCTGGCCGACTACCTGCAGCGACATCCGGAGATGGAGCAGCGACTATCAAAAACAGGGCAGCGGCAGTTCTTCACCACCGATGACCCGGCAGGTTTTGATGCGCATGCTTCCATCTTCTATGGCAGCCCTGTGCAGTCAGCCCATGTGCACCTGGACTGACCCAAACGTTGAAATTAGCAAGGAACCGGTTAAGCAGGCCTCAAATACAGCCATGCATAAATGGCAGTCCGTTTACTATCAGTAAACCGCCCGGCAAGCAGGAACTTCAAACCTCAAACTTCAAACCTCAAACGGTTTTAGTTATCGCCAATCCCCGTACAGCACAAATGCACCCCAGTAGAAGGGA
>JALOMZ010000133.1 GCA_025455205.1 Chitinophagaceae bacterium
TGCGGTTGCGCTCAAACTTGATGGCATGAGCACACCTGGAATTGATAGTGAAGCCCTGCGAGGTGGTATCTGTGCGGCCCACGATCTTCACCCTGTAATAGAACTCCAGTTTGGTGGAAGCATCCTGCAGGGCAAAATACATGAGGGCATTGGCTGCACCCTCGGGCACCAGGGCAAAGCCCGGGAGATATTCCTTGTAGAGGGAGTCGCTCTTGAAAGTTCCTTTGGCGGTATCGTAAGCCTGGTAGAACAGTCCGGCGGCATAACGCTGATCGAGCCGGATGCGCAACTGGTTGGTCACCTTCGCATAAACAGAATCCCCCCTTTTGATGGGGATGGTATCACGGAAGCGCCGGGGTTCCATGGTCTTCTGGCCCCACAATTTGGCTGTGTTGGCACCCAGTGCCGGGTTAAAGGTATAATTGGGGCGTGTCAGGGTGTCGTATTGCATTTTCTGGTCCACCTCATAGAGCTTGAAGTTGACCGGGCTGGCACTATCCCCATAGGCACCGCGGTAGCTCAGCACCAGCACGGCCGAGTCGAAACCGGCAATGCTATCCTGCGGACCAAATCCGGCAAAGGGGAATGTGGTGGGCTTTACTTCAAAAAAGAGGCTGGACCTGGAGCTGCCGAACAAAGGGTCATTCTCGATCGCACCGGCAGGGTGCGGATCACTCACGAACATCCGGGAGGAATCGGGAGGGATATAGTTGAAACTCTGAACCTCCAGAATGGTGTCAAAGGTATTAATGTTGTCTACCACCGGAATCAGATCGGCCCCAATGCGGGTATAGTCGATCTTGGTACAGGCAGCCAGCAAAACTATAAACGAGATCAGGGATGCCTGAATCTTTATCGCACGGTTCACCAGACGTAATTATTTATGGTAAAAAAGGCTGGAATCAGCTGTCTGCAAGGTCGTTATACAGGTTCAAATACTCTGTTAAATCAGATTCCACGCCGGGGTACCGCAGCACCTTCTTACCGCGCACCTTGCTGAAATCCTTGATCAGGGAAGGGTCCACCTGCTCATCGGGTTCCCCAAAGGCGATGGCATCGGCATGGGTGGCGCCGCCGCGCATCATGGCCAGGTTGGTGGCCGGCGCAAAGGCCTGCAGGTCCTTCTCTTTCAGAAGATCGCTGATGCGGGCAACCGATACAAAATTTTCGCCCAGGCTTTCGCTGAAAGTTTCCGGCCCAAGGGTGTAGATCACCTTGCTGTGGGCAAATACCGGTTCCTTCTTATACACCGTCTTGAGGTACAGTGGAATCAGGCCGGTCATCCAGCCGGAGCAATGAATGATGTCTGGCGGCCAGCCAAACTTCTTCACCGTTTCCAGGGCCCCTTTGCAGAAGAATACAGTGCGGAGGCTATTGTCTTCAAACCACTTATCCTCCTCATCATGAAAAATGAACTTGCGCTTGAACAGGTCTTCATTGTCGAGGAAATACACCTGGAGGCGGGCATTGGGCAGACTGGCCACTTTGATCTGGAGGGGAAAGTCATCATCATCCACCGAAACATTGATGCCGCTCAGCCTCACCACTTCGTGCAACCGGTGCCTTCTTTCATTGATCACACCAAAGCGTGGCATGATACACCGGACCTCAAAATTGTTATTGTTTGAAAGGATGGCCAACCTGTTGACAGTCTCGGAAAACTCAGTCAATTCCAGGTAGGGAGACATCTCATTGGCAATGAATAAAATTCTTTTCTTTGTGCTCATTCAATCCGGTCTTTTTTCCCCTAAAAGGTGGGCAAAGGTACTGAAAATAGTGTTTCCGACCGGAACACCACCCGGAACGGGTACGTATATTCCCCCATATGATTATTGTAAAGACGGCCGAACATATCCGGAAAGTGCTGGCGGACTACTCCCCATTTGACCCCCGGGTGGCTTTTGTACCCACCATGGGAGCCCTGCACGAAGGCCACCTGGCCCTGGTGGCTGCGGCCCGGGAAATGGCCCCGGTTGTTGTTACCAGCATATTTGTGAACCCCACCCAGTTTAACGATCCGTCTGACTTTGCCAGGTATCCAAAAAGCCTGGAACAGGACATCCTTATGCTGGAGGCCGCGGGAACCGACCTGCTGTTTCTGCCTGAAGTGAGCACCATGTACCCCAAGGGTACAGACCAACTGCCGGTTTACCCGCTGGGAAGGCTGGAGCAATTGCTGGAAGGACATTACCGTCCCGGCCATTTCCAGGGAGTATGCCAGGTGGTGCACCGCCTGCTGGATATGGTTCAGCCCGGTCTGCTGGTGATGGGACAGAAGGACTACCAGCAATGCATGGTTGTTCGGCAACTGATTCAACATACCGGACTGGCGGTGCAACTGCAGATACAGCCCACCATCCGGGAAAATGATGGCCTGGCCATGAGCAGCCGCAACCGCCGGCTCTCCCCGCAGCAGCGACAACAGGCGGTAGTCCTGTTCAGCACCCTGCAATACCTGGCCCGGAATGCCCGCCGTCTGCCGCTCCTAACACTGGAAGCTGAAGCCGCCCAACAACTGCTGGATGCCGGCTTCGGAACAGTGGATTATGCCACCATTGCAGATGCCCATACCCTGGAACCGGTGTCTGACCCGGCGCCGGACCAGCCAGTGGTAGCCCTGGCGGCCGCCTGGCTCGGAGAAGTGCGGCTCATAGACAACCTGCCGGTACCTTGATCCTCCTCCGGCACATCGTTAACAGAACGGCAACCCATTAATGAATTAATTTGCCGCCCTTTCCCAAGCCGCCATGGTAATAGAAGTTCTCAAATCCAAGATCCACCGCGCTGTGGTTACCGAAGCCAACCTGCATTATGTAGGCAGCTGCACCATCGACGAAGACCTGATGGATGCAGCCAACCTCATTGCCAATGAAAAGATCACGGTGGTGGATGTAGACAACGGCAACCGCCTGGAAACCTATGTAATCAAGGGTGAACGCGGTTCGGGGGTGATCAGTATGAATGGTGCTGCGGCCCGGCTGGTGCAGCCCGGCGATGTAGTGATCATTATGAGCTATGCCCAGATGGATTTTGAACAGGCCCGTCATTTCGAACCCCGCGTTGTCTTTCCGCTGGAAGGCAACCGGCTCTCCTGAGGCCACCCTGCTTTTCCCACAGCTCCTTTATAAAAGCCTGGTTGTACGAACAGGGTGGCACATTAATTTAGCTGCCATGCGAAAGATCAACGTAAAGGCAGTTATCCAGTACATCCTTTTTTTGGGATTGGGACTGGGACTCATCTGGTACAGCGCCAAGGACCTTACCCCGGAGCAGATCGGGCAATTGAAGGACTCCATTCGCCAGGCCCGGTTCATCTACCTCATTCCGGTAGCCGCTTCGCTGCTTCTTTCCCACTACAGCCGTACCCTGCGCTGGATCATCCTCATGAAGCCCCTGGGCTATACACCTTCTGTTACAAATACCTACCTGGCCGTTCTGCTGGGCTACTTCTTCAATATGCTGGTGCCCCGCCTGGGTGAGGTGATGAAATGCACCGTGCTGGCCCGCTACGAAAAAGTGGCGCCCGACAAGCTGGTGGGTACCATCCTGGCCGAAAGGGCCGTAGATTTTGTGAGCCTGCTGCTGGTGGCCTTGGTGATGGTGATTGTGCAGTTCGACAAAATCGGCGCCTATGCCATAGACACTTTCTCCGGCCTGTTGAGGAGCAAAAGCGGAGACATAAGTACCACCCGCCTGATCATTACCATTGGCGTAGTCATTATTCTCTATTTCGGTTTCCGCTGGCTGTTCAGGAAATATGGCCACAGCGGGCTGCTGCTGCGCATCAAAACCATTGGCAACGGGGTGATGGAGGGCATCAGGAGCCTCAAGAACATCAACCAGAAAGGGGCCTTCCTGGCACATTCCGTAATCATTTGGGCCCTGTACCTGGTAGGCATCTACCTGGGTTTCCTGGCCTTCCCGCCCGTGATGCACCTGGGCTTTCAGGCCACCGTCAGCATCCTGGTTTTTGGCAGCATAGGTATGATTGCCACCCAGGGAGGCATCGGTGCCTACCAGATAGCCGTGGAAAAGACCCTGCTGCGATTTGGCATTCCCAGCGTGCTGGGGCTGGCCTTTGGCTGGCTGATCTGGGCCTCCCAAACCGGCATTGTACTGCTGAGCGGTGTGGCTGCCCTGCTGCTGCTGCCCATTGTGAACCGTAAAAAACACTGATATGCGACAGGCCGATGCCATACCTGCCAAAATATACCCATTGACCGAGCTGGCCCGAATGGTGGCAGCCTGGCGCGTGAAGGGCGAAACAATCAGCTTCACCAACGGCGTGTTCGACCTGCTTCACCCCGGGCATATATTCTCCCTCAGCCAGGCAGCGGCTGAAGGCAGCCGCCTCATTGTGGCCATCAACAGCGATGCTTCTGTAAAAAGACTCAAAGGCCCCAGCCGCCCCATCAACAATGAACAGGCCAGGGCCCTGCTGATGGCCAGCCTGGTAATGGTTGACGCTGTGGTGATCTTTGAAGAAGATACGCCCCTGCAGGTGATCACCACCCTCCTGCCCGATGTACTGGTGAAAGGCGGCGACTATACAGTTGAACAAATTGCCGGCGCCCGTGAAGTGATTGCCAACGGCGGACGCGTGGTCATCAACCCGCTCATTGAAGGCATCTCCACCACAGGCATCATCAACCGGATGAAGACCATGAGCCATTGACAGTGTGCCGGCCTGGCCCAAACTTAACACAGGCGGCAAAGCAGCTTTGGTACATTTGGAACCCAACGTTAATTACTACTGACACATGTCTTCCAAGAAGAATATCATCCCCCGCGACATCAGCTGGCTTAGTTTCAACGCCAGGGTGTTGCAGGAAGCTAACGACCCTACCGTACCGCTCAAGGAACGCATCCGTTTCCTGGGCATCCATTCCAACAACCAGGATGAATTTTTCCGCGTGCGGGTGGCCACCCTGAAGCGCATGACCCAAATCCTGAACAAGGGCGTGAAAGCAGCCATGCACCTGGAGAAATCTGCCGCCTACATTCTGGAAGAAATACACCGCATTGTGCTGCAGCAGCAACATGAATTCGAAAGGATCTGGAGCAATATATTCCAGGAGTTGGCGAAGGAGAAGATCTTCCTGGTGAATGAGAAGCAGCTCAACAAGGAACAACAGGAGTTTGTGGAGAAATATTACGACGATGAAGTAAGCCCCAACCTGATCCCCCTGATGATTGAAGACATCCCGCAGATGCCCTACCTGCGCGACAAATCCATCTACCTGGGCGTGGTGATGCGCAAGAAAAACACCCCGTACCAGCACAAATATGCGTTGATTGAAATTCCGGCAAAAGCGGTAGGCCGCTTTGTCATCCTGCCCTCTAAGCCGGGCGAAAAGCACATCATCCTGCTGGAAGATGTGATCCGGTTTAACCTGCCGCATATCTTTTCCTACTTCAATTACGACAGTTTCTCCGCCCATCTTTTCAAGGTGACCAAGGATGCGGAACTGGACATAGACAACGATATCAGCACGGACATTGCGCAGAAGATACTGCGCGGGGTGAAGAAACGCCGCGAAGGCAAGCCCGTGCGATTCGTGTACGACAAGGAAATGGATTCCGGCCTGCTGGAATACCTCATGCGGCGCCTGAACCTTACCCGCAAGGATAATATCATTCCGGGCGGCCGCATCCACAACTTCCGGCACTTCATGGATTTTCCGGATGTCTTCCCGGCACGCAGCCAGCGTAAGCCCTCGTTCATTCACCCGGCGCTTGACGATGGCCGCCGCATTTCCGATGTGCTGCAGGAGCAGGATGTGCTCCTGTCTTTCCCCTACCACTCCTTCATCTCCCTCATACACATGCTGCGCGAAGCCGCCATGGACCCCGAAGTGCAAAGCATCAAGATCACGGCCTATCGCCTGGCCAGCAACTCCAGGATCATCAATGCCCTTATCAATGCTGTGCGCAACGGCAAGAAAGTGGTGGTAGCCCTTGAACTCCGTGCCCGCTTTGATGAGGAGGCCAACCTGCAATGGAAGGAGGTGCTTGA
>JALOMZ010000134.1 GCA_025455205.1 Chitinophagaceae bacterium
CTCTTAGTGCTCTAGGTATCTTCTTTGTGCCATGGTGGTTATGTTAGATAAGCTCCAGTCTATTCAGCCAGTGTCCACTGCGCCGTGCGCCCCAGGAAACTCATGCCGCAGATATAGCCCCGCAGGTCGAGCACATCGCCCTTGAGGGTTAGCTTGCCGCAATAGGTCTTGCCGTTGTTGGGGTCATACACTTTGCCGCCTTCCAGCACCTGGGGGTCTGACGAAGCGGAGAAACCGCTCAGGATGATCAGGTCCATCAGGGGCTTGCTACGGCGGCTTTCGTCGGGGTTTTCCTTGTCGGTGCGCGGCTGTCCATTTGTGTCGTTGGGGGTTTTAAGCCATACGATCTTGCCGTAGAATTTCCCATCGGTGGCTTTGAATATCCGGATGCGGGAAGTTTTTTCGGCATTGTACCAGGTTTTTTCCACCGGGTGTTTCTGGGCATGCAGCTGTAAGGCGAAGCCGGCAACAAGCACCGTGGCGAGCAGGCGTTTCATCATGGGGCAAACAGTTTAGCACTTCTAATAAAAGAAAAAATGCGGACACGCTGCCCGCATTTTCAGTTTGTATCCCAAATCGGTTATTGTCCGTCGTACGCCCACTTAAGCCAGGTGGCGCCCCAGGTGAAGCCGCCGCCGAAGGCTGCCAGCACAATGTTATCCCCCTTGCGCAGGTGCTTCTCCCAGTCGCTCAGGCAGAGCGGCAGGGTGCCGGCGGTGGTGTTGCCGTATTTCTGGATATTGATCATCACTTTTTCCTTGGGCAGGCCCATGCGGTTGGCGGTGGCGTCAATGATGCGCAGGTTGGCCTGATGGGGCACCAGCCAGGCGATGTCATCGGCAGTGAGGTTGTTGCGTTCCATCAGTTCGGCGCTCACGTCGGCCATGCCCTTCACGGCGAATTTGAAAACGGCCTGTCCTTCCTGGTACACAAAGTGTTCCTTGGCCATCACCGTTTCAATGGTGGCGGGCTTGGCGCTGCCGCCGGCCTTCATGTGCAGGTGGGTGCAGCCGCTGCCATCGCTGCGCAGGATGCTGTCGAGCACGCCGTAGCCTTCTGTATTGGGTTCCAGCAATACGGCGCCGCCACCGTCGCCGAAGATGATGCAGGTGGTACGGTCGGTATAGTCAATGATGGCGCTCATTTTGTCGGCACCCACCACAATCACTTTTTTGTAGCGGCCGCTTTCAATGAGGCTGGCGCCGGTGGTGAGGGCGTAGAGGAATCCGCTGCAGGCCGCGCCGATGTCGAAGCTCCAGGCGTTTTTAGCGCCCACGCGGTCGGCAATCAGGTTGGCCGTGGCCGGGAACACCATGTCGGGGGTAACGGTGGCGCAGATGATGCAGTCGATTTCGAGGGGATCCAGCCCCTTTTTGTCAATGATCTGCTGCACCGCGGGTGTACCCAGATGGCTGGTGCCCTTGCCTTCGCCCTTCAGTATCCTTCTTTCTTCAATGCCGGTGCGGGTGCGGATCCACTCGTCATTGGTATCTACGATCTTTTCAAGGTCGAAATTGGTGAGTTTATCATCCGGTACAAAGCCGCCCACGGCGGTGATGGCGGCAGTAATTTTTTGCGTCATAATGGGTGCAAAGATATGATATGAGGAAATTAGGGGCTTGGAGGCCCCGGCAGGCGGCACAACTCACTGGCTGCCAATGAAAAAGCGACAGGGTTGCTGTCGCTTTTTCATGGATATTCTTTGGAATGGCTTATCAGGCCATATTGTGAAACACTTTCTGCACATCGTCGTCCTGCTCCAGGCGTTCGATCAACTTGCTCACTTCTTCGGCCTGCTCGTCGGATACGGGTACGGTAGTGGTGGGGATCCATTCCACTTCAGCGCTCAGGGGCGTGATGCCTTTGGCATCGAGGGCGCTCTGCAGGTTGCCGAAATCGGTGAAGCCGCAGCGCAGCACCAGCACCTCTTTGGTATTGCCCATGTTGTCGGGTTCGGTGGTGCCTTCTCCCAGTTCTTCCAGTCCGGCATCGATCAGTTCCAGTTCCAGTTCTTCCGCATCCAGTCCGGTGGGATCCAGTTTGAATACCCCCATTTTCTTGAACTGGAAGGCCACGCTGCCACTGTTGCCCAAGGAGCCACCACCCTTGGTGAAATGGCTTTTCACGTTGGCCACGGTGCGTACGTGGTTGTCGGTGGCTGTTTCCACCAGGATGGCCACGCCATGGGGGCCGTAACCTTCGTAGAGGATTTCATCATAGTTCTGCACTTCCTTGCCCATGGCCCGCTTGATGGCTGCTTCCACGCGGTCTTTGGGCATGTTCACGCTCTTGGCGTTCTGGTAGCAGCGGCGCAGGGCCGGGTTGGTGGCGGGGTCGGGGCCGCCGGCTTTCACGGCGATCACGATCTCCTTGCCGATGCGGGTGAATTGCTTGGCCATGCGGTCCCAGCGGGCAAACATGGTGGCTTTGCGAACTTCAAAAATGCGACCCATATGAAAAGTTTGAGGTTTTTTGAGGTTTTTGGTTTGTTGTTTTTGGTTGGTGAGAGGTTTGATGTTTGCAGTTTGATGTTTGAAGTTGGTGTGAGGCTTGCAGTTTTTGGTTTGTTGTTGGTGTGAGGTTTGGCGTTTCAGGGTTGGGTGTGGTGGTGTTGCTGTGGTGGCCGGTGAGGGCCCCATGCGGTTTGGGGCTGCAAATGTAAAGGGTGGCGGGCATCCAAAGAAAAAGCCGCCCGGGAAGGACGGCTTTTGCATGAGGTATATCTGGCATTACTGCTTCTCGAAATCCGATGCATGCGGCAGAATCTCTGCCGGGTTGCGGAGCTTGCTGTGGTGGCGACTGTAGAGGAAGTACACCACCAGGCCCATCACCATCCAGATGGCGGCCACCAGCAGGGTGCGCTGGTCAATGGCCACGATCATACCGGTACAGATAATTGCACCCAGTATGGGTACCAGCGGCACCAGCGGCGTTTTGAAGGGACGTTCAATGGCCGGGTTCTTCACCCGCATGATCCATACGCCCAGGCTCACCAGCACAAAAGCGAAGAGGGTGCCAAAGCTGGTGAGGTCGCCGGCCACATGGCCCGGAACAAAAGCGGCAAAAGCACCCACAAATACAAACAGGATCCAGTTGGCCTTGTAGGGTGTTTTGAACTTGGGATGCAGATCGCCAAAAGCCTTGGGAATAAGGCCATCATTGGCCATGGTATAGAAAATACGGCTCTGGCCCATGAGCATCACCAGGATTACGGAGGAGAAACCCGCCAGGATGGCCACGGTAACGGCCGAGGCCAGCCAGCCATAGCCGGTCATGTATTGGGAGATGGCATAGGCAACGGATGCTTCGCGGCCCTTTTCAGGGTCAACGAATTCCTGCCAGTTGGCCACGCCGGTGAGCACATGTCCGAAGAGGATGTAGAGGATGGTGCACACTACCAGGGAACCGAGGATACCAATGGGCATGTCGCGCTTGGGGTTCTTGGCTTCCTGGGCCGCCGTGCTCACCGCATCAAAACCAATGAAGGCGAAGAATACAATGGCCGCACCACCGAGGATACCTCCCCAGCCATGCTTGAAGAAACCATCGTAGTTCACCAGTTCCTTGCCGGCAGCATCCAGCACGGGGGCTGTGCCTTCAGGAATCATATAGGGGCTGTGGTTTTCGGGCTTGATGAACTGCCAGCCGATGGCAATGAAGAGCAGCACAATGGCCACCTTGATGAATACGATGACGGCATTCACCATGGCACTTTCCTGGGTACCCTTGATGAGGAGCAGGGTGAGGGCCAGCAGGATCACCAGCGCCGGCAGGTTGATGATACCCTGGTGCAGCACCCCTGCCGAATCTGTGAAGCTTTCGAAGGGGGAGTGGCACCATTCATAGGGTACAGCGCCTCCCAGCAGCTTGTTGAGGTATTCGCTCCAGGCAATGCTTACAGTAGCGGCACCCAGGGCGTATTCCATGATGAGGGCCCAGCCAATGATCCATGCAATCATTTCTCCCATGGTTACATAGCTGTAGGCATAGGCACTGCCGGCAATGGGGATCATGGCCGCAAATTCAGCATAACAAAGGCCGGCGAAGGCGCAACCAATAGCCGCAATGATGAATGAAATGGTAACAGCGGGTCCGGCAGCTTGTCCTGCTGCCGCAGCCGTGCGAACAAACAATCCGGCCCCAATGATGGCGCCGATGCCCAGTGCCACCAGGTTGGCAGCTCCCAAAGTACGCTTCAATCCTTTCTCCGAGTCGGCGGCCTGAGCAAGCAGCTGCTCAAGCGGTTTCTTCGCAAATAAGCTCATAAGCTGATGATGTGTAATGGTTGATGAAAATAATAAAGGCGGAAAAATAGAGAATTATGGGATATAGGACGGTTTTAATTGACTAATCCGCCTGCCCTCCGTTGCGCATGGTTACACAGGGGGCTGGGTTTGCATTTCTTCGTTTACCTTTCCCTCCGCGCTGTATTCATGACTCCCATAACTGCCATTGTATTCTCAGGCTGGCTGCTGCTGTGCGGGGCCATCGTTTTCCGGTCTCCCTTTTACCGGAAGGCGGGTCTTTCGCCGGGCTGGATGGTTGGTTTCTTCCTCCTGAAGGTGGGGGCCGGGGCCCTCTATGCCTGGCTGTTCACCCGCTGGCCCGATTACGAAAACCGGATCGACACCTGGCGCTATTTTGTGCTCAGCCAGGCTGAAACCGACTGGCTGCTGCGCGACCCCGCGGGTTTTTTTGCCGACCTGGTTACCCCACGCTATGCCGATGACTCCGGCCTCTTTGGATCCCGCAACAGCCTGCTGAACGACCTGAAAGAGGTGACCGTGGTGAAGCTGGCAGCCCTCTGTAACCTGTTGAGCGGGCGCAATTATTATGTCAACCTCTTGTTTTTCAACCTTATTGTTCTGTATGGCCAGGTGGGCATTGCCCTCATCTGGTCGCGATTTTTCCGGATCCGGCGGCCGGAATGGATGGTGGCAGCCATAGTGTTGTGGCCTTCTGTGCTATTTTGGAGCAGCGGCTTCCACCGCGACGGGCTCATGCTGCATGCCATGGGCTGGGCACTGTGGCTGAGCTACCGGATATTCCGGCAGCGAAGGGCCAGCTTGCTGCAGGCGGCCGGCTGGATACTCCATGTTGGGTTCCTCTTTGTGCTGCGTAATTACCTGGCTATTGTGCTGGTGGCAGGAATGCTGCTGGCACTAGTATATTATTACAGTAATCACAGGATCCGGACCATAACAGCCTTGCTGGTTATTGGTGTGGCAGGCCTGCTTTTGTTGTCGTATTGGGCGCCTTCCCTCAGCCTGCCCTACATGCTGGCCCGCCGGCAGGCCGAATTCCTGGCGCTGGAAGGAGGGTCGCGCGTATCACCCCTGCCGCTGCAGGAAGGGTGGAGCGGGCTGCTGCATTCCCTGCCCGCCGCCCTGTTCCGGGCTTTTGCAGCTCCCCTGCCATGGGGCGGACTAAAGACCATGGAATGGCCGGTGGCCCTGGAGAATGCCTGCTGGCTGCTGTCGCTGCTGCCTGCCGCCCGATTGGTTCATACGTATTTCGGAACCGACAAAGCCCGGATGGCCTGGATCATCTGCTGCCTGTGGGTGGTGGTGGTGATAGGCCTTATCACTGGCCTCACCATACCCTTTGTGGGGGCCATTGCCCGTTACAAAAGCCTGCTGTGGCCACTGATGGTGCCACCCGTGTTGTACTGGTGGTATAGCCTGCTGGCCAAACGCAAGCCGGAGTCTCTGCAGGGAGACCGCCATTAATTACCCTGCCAATGGCAATTGGCTTAATTTTAGCCGGACATTATCTGATGTAAAACATATGACCCTCTCAGAAATACAATCCTACCTGCAGCAAAGCCCCGGCGGCAAGGTGAAGTTTGCCTTTACAGATATAGACGGTGTGCTGCGGGGCAAAATGATATCAGTACAGAAATTGCTGGACATACTGGACAACGGCAGCGGCTTCTGCGATGTGGTGTTCGGATGGGATGTACATGACCAACTCTACGAAACACCCGTGCAACTCACCGGCTGGCATACCGGATTTCCCGACCAGACCTGCCGGATTGACCTGCAGACATTCCGCAATATTCCCTGGCAGCACGAGTTGCCCTTCTTCCTGGCCGACTTTTCCGGCTCACCGGCTGGTGAAACAGCCTGCCCGCGCTCCCTGCTGAAGCGGGTGGCGGCCCGGGCACAGGAGATGGGTTATGTGCCGCGCTTTGCGCAGGAGTTTGAATGGTTCAATTTCTCGGAAACACCCGGCTCGCTGGCCGACAAGGGACACCGGCAGCCCGAACCCCTTACGCCGGGCATGTTCGGGTATTCCGTGCTGCGCCCCTCACAGCATTTTGAATACAACCGGGCGCTGTTTGAAAAGCTTACGGCCTTCGGCATTCCGATAGAAGGACTCCATACGGAAACCGGCCCGGGCGTATATGAGGCGGCCATCCACCACGATACCGTGCTCAACGCAGCCGATAAGGCCGTGCTCTTCAAGGCCGGAGTGAAGGAAATAGCCGCGCAATACGGCATCATGGCATCCTTCATGGCCAAGTGGAACCAGCAACTGCCGGGCTGCAGCGGGCACCTGCACCAGAGCCTCTGGGATGCGGCACAGCAGCACAACCTTTTTTACGATGAAGCGGCCCCGCACCGCATGACGGAACTGATGCAGCATTATGTGGCCGGGGTATTATATGCCCTGCCACACCTGATGCCTATGTATGCCCCCACCGTTAACAGCTATAAACGCCTGGTGAAGGGAGCCTGGGCGCCCACCACCCTTTCCTGGGGTGTGGAAAACCGCACCACGGCTGTTCGCATCATAGGAAGCTATGAAAAGGCCGCTCGTGTGGAACTGCGGGTGCCGGGGTCCGACAGCAATCCCTACCTGGCCATGGCCGCCTCCCTGGCATCGGGCCTCTATGGCATCCGCAATAAGATACCACTGCGTTTGAAGGCCACCGAAGGCAATGCCTATGCACAGGAGAGCAACCTGCCGCTGCCCGGCAACCTGGCAGATGCCACCCATGCCATGCAGCAATCCGGCCTGGCCAAAGAACTGCTCGGTGAGGCCTTTGTGGATCATTTCACCCAAACACGCCTGCACGAGTGGAAACAGTTCAGCGAAGCAGTGACCGACTGGGAGATGCGCCGGTATTTTGAGATCATCTGATAGGCGCACCAGCACATGCCCGTCAGCCGGCACACACAAAGCCGTACAGAAACCCGTGAAAGTGAATAACACATGACCATCGACTACAACCAAATTATACAAAAGGCCTGGGAAGGATACGATGCATCGCGCAAGATCGCTTCCATTGAAGACCTGAGTGTATATGTTAGCACCAATCGGGTGTGCAAGGTCACGTTTACCGATGGGGATCATATCATTGCCAAATGCTCCAGTTATGGCAAGTATGAGTTTTTCAAAGAGGATCACCGCATCATTCATTCCCTGGCCAATAACCTGCTCTACCCGTTTGAGAACCTGCTGGCCAAGAGCCTGATCAAGAACAACCGGGTGTACCTCTACCGGCATAAGAAGGGCAAGGCTGATGTATGGGTGGTATTCTATAATCCCACCCGGGTGATGGAGCGCCTGCCCCGCCGGCTGGAAGAAGTGCATATCAAAAGCCTGGGAAGGCAGATGGCCAAGTTCCACCTGGCCTGCTCACGCATCCGCAATGTGTTGCCCAAAAGCGGCAAGACCCTGCGTACCGATGTCAGCGCCCTGATCCAGGAGGTAGACCGCAACCCCCGGGCATTTGGGTCGCGCATGCACGCCGACCTCATCAAGTACCATTGCGAGCAGTTTCTGCGCAACCGCCTGAAATGCAATGTGGGCCGCTTTGAACTGATACCGGTTTTTATTGACTGGAACATCGGCAATTTCTCCGTGATCAACAAGCATGAGCTGTTCAGCCGCTGGGACTACGACTGGTTCCGCATCAGCTACCGCATGCTCGATTTCTACTTCCTGAGCCGTGTGGTGAGCCATGTAGGCGACCGGACCGTATTCAGCTACGTGATTGATACCATGATGGAGGACCGCTTCCTGCTGTTTCTGCAGGAATACCACAAAGTGTATCCGCTGATGGCCGATGAGATCCGCTTCCTGCGCGAAGCCTACCGTTTCTTCATCCTGAACTACGTGGTGAAGGAAGGCAATCATTTCTTCAGCCCGGAATATGCCAAGAAGCTGCGTGCAGAAGCCTTTGAAACCTACCTGCCTTCGGTGGACCGTGACTTTGACCCGGAGAAGATCATCCGGCACCTCAAACTGAAATAATATATCCTGTCATCCTGCCAAAATTTTGCACGCTATGGAATTCATGCTGGAAGAATTTGAACCCATTGCCGCCCGCTATCCTGTGCTGCTCTTCGATTCCTACGGCGTGATTAAGAGCTCACA
>JALOMZ010000135.1 GCA_025455205.1 Chitinophagaceae bacterium
ATTTCGCGCGGTGACAACGCAGGATGGAAGCTATTACTGGACCGCCGGAGGAACCCAGGGCTGTTTTGGCGTGGAGCATGGTGCCAGTGAAGCCACTCTTGTATCCTCTACCGTCACCAATCTGCGAACTGTCACCATTTTCAACGAGCAGGTATACATTACCCACGCCTCTGGAACCACAAATGGGCGTGTGATGGCCGTAGGAACCGGCTTGCCCAAAACCGCCGGAAACAGCATGGTGGCATTGCCAGGCCTTCCTGCTTCGGGCTCTGCCTGCTCACCCTTGCTTCTTGACCTTAATCCGAGCGTGGCGGGTCCGGACGTGCTCTATGTGGCCGATGATGGACAAGGAATACTGAAGTATTCTCTGGTGGGTAGTTCCTGGACACTGAACGGTGTATATGGCACCAACGAAGATGATTACCGCGGCCTAACCGGCAAAGCTGAATCGAATGGAACTGTTACCCTTTTCGCAACGCGTAAAGGAGCCACCGCATCGGGGGCAGGTGGCGGAGAATTGGTGAAGATAGAGGATGCCTCTGGGTACAATGCTTCAATCACCAGCGCAACGCTTACCCTGCTGGCTACGGCTGCCACAAACACCACCTTCAGAGGCGTAGCATTCGCACCTGTAGAACAGGCTCTGAACCTCAGCCTGTTAGCATTTTCAGCCAGCACCACCAGCCGTGGGCAGGTGCTCAACTGGACATCCAGCAATGAGTTGACTGCCCATTCATATGAAGTGGAGCGCAGCGATGATGGCGCCCAATTCCGCCGCATCATGACCGTGCCGGCAAAAGGCAGTGCTGGTCTCAACAGCTATGAGCAGGAGGACCTCGCAAAAGCGGTTGGCAAAGTGTATTACCGCATCAGGATGATCGACAAAGAAGGCAAAAGCAAGTACAGCCGCACCCTGGCCCTGGCGCCGGCCCGCAGCGGCAGGTTCCGCCTGTACCCCAATCCCCTGGCAGATAGCCATACGCTCACCATCACGCATGGCGAAACCAGGGGTGCCGGAAACATTACCATTTTCACCAACGATGGGCGTCAGGTAACGAGCATACCTGTACCGGTGCGCGCCACCCAAACGAGCCTGAACCTGCAGCACCTGCCTGCCGGCACTTACCGGGTGGTAATGGACGCAGATGGACAAAGACAAAGCGCCCAGCTGCTGAAGCAATAAGCAATTTACCGGCTAATAAAAAGAGGCTACCCCGCAACGCAGGAGTTGGCCTCTTTTTCTATTTGGGAAGAGCGGGCATTACCCGCAGTCGGTAATGTGAAATCACATCGGAATCCACGGCAGGCATACAGGCCTGCCAGAGGGCTTATTTGTACCAGAGGGGATTGCGGCGGCCAAACCAGATATACCGCTTGAGGTTCATCCAGAAAGCCACGATGAAATACACGATGACGGGGCTGCCAAAGGTGAGGAAGGACAGGTAAATGAAGTAAAGCCTAATGCGGGAGGTGGCAATATTGAACTTTTCACCCAGGTAGGTGCAAACACCAAACGCATTGTATTCAATCAATTCCCGAAGGTTTTTCATGGTTTTCGTGTTTGAGCAAGACGCAAATTAGGTAATATCTGAGGCTTTAGAACGGCAGATTTCGGGCCATAGCTTTCGCCTTCCGGAACTTTTAACAACCCTGCTGCAAAATGGTTGGGTGAATACCGGATTTCCCGGGGTTCAGGGTCGTTGCGGTATGCCCCGGGTTCGTAAATTCGCAGCGCTTTTAGAGCCCCTGGCTTACATACCATCATCTATCAAATACATCTACTATGTTCGATCTCTCCATGATCAAGGCGGTTTACGAACGCTTCCCCGGCCGGGTAGCTGCTGCCCGCCAGGCCGTTGGCCGTCCGCTTACCTTAACCGAGAAGATTCTGTACGCCCACCTCTGGCAGGGCGATGCCACCGAAGCCTACGATCGTGGCAAGAGCTACGTGGATTTTGCCCCCGACCGGGTGGCCATGCAGGACGCCACCGCCCAGATGGCCCTGCTGCAGTTCATGCAGGCCGGCCGTGCCAAGGTGGCTGTGCCCAGCACCGTGCATTGCGACCACCTGATTGTGGCCAAGGACAACAGCAAGGTGGACCTGGAAAGAGCCGTAAATGAGAGCAAGGAGGTGTACGACTTCCTGGCATCTGTTTCCAATAAATATGGCATCGGCTTCTGGAAGCCCGGTGCCGGTATCATTCACCAGGTGGTACTGGAGAACTATGCCTTCCCCGGCGGCATGATGATTGGCACCGACAGCCATACTGTGAACGCCGGCGGCCTGGGCATGATTGCCATTGGCGTGGGTGGCGCCGATGCCTGCGACGTAATGGCCGGACTGCCCTGGGAACTCAAGATGCCCAAACTGATCGGTGTAAAACTTACCGGCAAGCTGAATGGCTGGACTGCCCCCAAGGATGTGATCCTGAAGGTGGCTGGCATCCTCACAGTAAAAGGCGGCACCGGTGCCGTAGTGGAATATTTTGGCGAAGGAGCCGTGGCCATGAGCTGCACCGGCAAGGGCACCATCTGTAACATGGGTGCCGAAATTGGCGCCACCACCTCCACCTTCGGCTACGACGAAAGCATGAGCCGTTACCTCAAGGCCACCGGCCGTGAAGAAGTGGCAGCCCTGGCCGATGGCATTGCCGAACACCTTACCGGCGACCCCGAGGTATATGCCAACCCCGAGCAGTATTTCGACCAGGTGATTGAGATCAACCTCAGCGAGCTGGAGCCCCACCTGAATGGCCCCTTCACGCCCGATCTGGCCACCCCCATCAGCAAGATGAAGGAAGCGGCCGCCGCCAACAACTGGCCCACCAAAGTGGAAGTGGGTCTGATTGGCAGCTGCACCAACTCTTCTTACGAAGACATCAGCCGCGCCGTAAGCCTGGCCAAACAGGTAGCAGAGAAAGGGCTGAAGACCAAGGCAGAATTCACCATCACCCCCGGCTCAGAACAGGTGCGCTACACCATTGAGCGCGATGGCTTCCTGGATACCTTCGCCCAAATCGGCGCCAAGGTGTTTGCCAACGCCTGTGGCCCCTGCATTGGCATGTGGGACCGCATGGGTGCTGAGAAGCAGGAGCGCAATACCATTGTGCACAGCTTCAACCGCAACTTCGCCAAGCGTGCTGATGGCAACCCCAATACTATGGCTTTTGTGGCCAGCCCCGAGCTGGTGACTGCCCTGGCCATTGCCGGCGACCTCACCTTCAACCCCATCACCGATACGCTCACCAACGAGAAAGGCGAGCAGGTGAAGCTGGATCCGCCCAGCGGCGATGAGCTGCCCGTGCGTGGCTTTGCCGTGGAAGACGCCGGCTACCAGGCGCCCGCCGAAGATGGCAGTGGCGTACAGGTGGCAGTAGACCCCGCCAGCAAGCGCCTGCAGCTGCTGGATCCCTTTGCTGCCTGGGAAGGCACCGACCTCAAAGGACTCAAGCTGCTCATCAAGGCCAAGGGCAAGTGCACCACCGACCATATCAGCATGGCCGGTCCCTGGCTGAAGTTCCGCGGCCACCTCGACAATATCAGCAACAACCTGCTGATTGGCGCGGTGAACTTCTTTAACGAGAAGACCGATAACGTAAAGAACCAGCTCACTGGCGAATATGGCCCCGTGCCGGCCACCCAGCGCGCTTACAAGGCCGCCGGCATTGGCAGCATTGTGGTGGGCGATGAAAACTATGGTGAAGGCTCCAGCCGCGAGCACGCTGCCATGGAACCCCGCCACCTGGGCGTACGCGCCGTGCTGGTGAAGAGCTTTGCCCGCATCCACGAAACCAACCTGAAGAAGCAGGGCATGCTGGCACTCACCTTTGCCGACAAGGCCGACTACGACAAGATCCAGGAAGATGATACCATCGACATCGTGGGACTCACCGAGTTTGCACCCGGCAAGCCCCTGACCCTGGTGTTGCACCATGCCGATGGCAGCCAGGACCAGATCAGCGTAAACCACAGCTACAATGAACAGCAGATTGAGTGGTTCAAGGCTGGCGCTGCCCTGAATATCATCCGTAAGCAGTTTGGTGCCTAAGTCCGGAATACCGAAAGCCGGAAAGACCGAAAGCACATACAGAAAATAAAATCCCGCTGCCGTAATGGTGGCGGGATTTTCATTTCCGGCAACTCTGGAACAAGCCACAGGCAGCTATTGTATCCGCAGCCTCACATATTTGATGTTTTTCCGGTTGTAGGTATAGGTGATCCAAATATCACCCTTTGCATCCTGCACCACTGCCGGGTAGCTGTATTCACCGCTGGCGTGTTCCTCCAGGTTCATCACAGGGGTCCAGATCAGTCCATTGGATGACAACGCCACTGACAACACAGACCTTCCCTCCCACCAGTCCTTGCCCGGCTGCATGGGGTTGTATACCAGTATATGACGGCGATCCTGCAGGGTGAGGGCATCACTGCCGGAATTGGGGTTAGGCAGATCGAGGGCCTGCAGGGGCGACCAGCTTTTGCCCCCATCCTTCGAAAACGTGCTCACAATGGCTTTCTGGCGGCTGCGGCTCAGCAGCTGCAGATTACCGTTTGGGTGCACCAGGAAGGAAGGCTGAATCACCCCAAAACTGTCGCAATAAATATCCATGCGCTGCCAGTGCCGTGCATCCCCATCCGATTGCTCCACATGAATAGTCCAAGTCTTTTCATCCAGGCTTTCCGTGCTGGATGGATGGAGGAAACTGCCGTCCTTCATCAAGAGCGATTTGTTCTTGATAGGACCCAGCATGTCGTTGGGAAGTTTTTGGGGCGTCCCCCAATGTCGGCCACCATCATCTGAATGCATGACCATGCCCCACCATTCCCGCGGGTTAGGACCAACCTTATAGAACAACAGCACCTTGCCCGACGCATTCTGCACCAGCACCGGGTTCCAGCACGGGTAACGGAGGCTGTCTGACACTCTCCCTGTTGCTACTATTTCCGGAACAGACCATTGCCCATGCTGAAACCTCGATGTATAAATGGACACTTCCTTATGCCCTTCATGTGGTCCGGCAAACCAGGCAGCCAGTAGGTGGTCCTTACCCAGTGGCAATATGGTGGATGCATGACAGCTTTTGAACGGCGCTTCTGCAAATACAAAGCCGGAGTCGGCCAGATGCAGCCGCCCTGTCATTTCCTGGGCAGCAGCCATAAACTGCATCCATACGAAACAGGGGACTATACAGAGCCACCGTTTAGCAAAACTGGCATTCATCATAACAATGATTTCATCTGAGCCTGCAGCCCATTTGTTTGCAGCATATACTGTCAACTGCACGGGCCTAAGCCCCTTCAGCATTTGAATAAGGCATGATTAACGCAGCCAATTTAGTCTTTAGTTGGATGACCCGGATGATGAAGTATCCGAAAGTTGTCAAATCCGGATCCGTGCCATTAATACCGGGAAACACTAAACGCTTACATCTGGATGAAAAAATCCCCATCTGCCACAACAGACGGGGATTACAGTAAAGGGAATACGTACTGGCTATTATTGTTTCAGCAGCTTAACCGTCACACGCCGGCTTCCCTGCATGGCTTCCAGCAGGTACAAACCCTTGATCCAGCCGCTTCCGGTTTCGATGGTGCTGCCTGGGGCAACGCTCTGGAAGCTTTCCACTGCCCTGCCGGTGATGTCCACTATGCGAAGGTTGACTCTTTCGGCATTGTTGCTGATCACCTGTAAACGGAAGGAAGTGTGGCTGGTTGCCGGGTTATTGGATACCCGAATATCAAGTGTAGGCTCATTGCTTATTGATGCCGCTCTGGGCTTGCCGCCGCTGGTGGTGGTAAAGCTTGCCGTTGAGGAGAACGGCTGCCATTCACCCTGGCACCGGGCCCTTACCTGCCAAGTGTAAGTGGTACTCGAAGCAAGGGATTTCAATGAAACGGAACGGCTGCTTCCTTTTACGATTACAGAAACCCATTGGCCATCAGGAACATCACGCCTGTATTGAACTTCCCATTCCT
>JALOMZ010000136.1 GCA_025455205.1 Chitinophagaceae bacterium
TAGTGCTCTTCGTGCCTTCTTTGCGTTATTGTGGTTAATACAGACTTTTGAGATAAGTTCTAACTTAATGACATTAGTTCAGCAACCCGAAAAGGCAATCATCGGCAGGCTCATAATGAAGCCTTGATCCATTCGGCCAAACGGGCAGCCCAGCGTCCGTATTCCCGCGCGGAATAATGCAACCCATCGGCAGCCAGCAAACTGGCATCAGCTGCCGCCTCGCGCGTGCCGGCAGTAATGGCCTCAAAGTGCGCGCCGTACTTTTGCGCCAGCGATGCATTGATCTCATTGAAACTGTCAATGGCCGCGGCAATGACCTTGGCATCACGGTCTGCTGCAAAGGGTGTAACACCCCAGTCAGGTATCGACAGCACGCATACCCGGGCGGCATTGCCTCCGGCGAAATGAATGGCCTTGCGCAGCAGGAATTCGAACTCCTCTGCATAATCGCCCAAATCCAGCCCACGATACTGATTGTTCACCCCAATGAGCAGGGTCACGAAATCATAATGCTCGTTGAAGGAATGGTTGATGAGGTAATCGGCCAGCTCAAAGGTGGTCCACCCCGTTTTGGCCACCACCTCCGGGGCATGGAATGGAATGTGTTGCTTGCGCAAAATTTGCGCAACCTGATAGGGAAACCCTTCGTACAGGGGCACCCCTTCTCCAATGGTATAACTGTCGCCAAGACAGAGCAGGGAATTGAGATGACGTGACATATGAAATGGAAAATCTAAAGACTAAAATTCCAGGGTCAAAAAAATCCAAATTCCAAAATCAAGGTTCCAACGATGCACCATCACTGGCTAATGACCCGCGGGTCATGGCCTGCAACCTTCTACCCCAATACGCACGCAATGGCATTCGGAAACAGCCATGGGATCACCTGCCCCCATCCACTACCTGCATATATGAATTTACTTCAAAATATCGGGAATCAACCGAAAGGGAGCGGGTTTTTGATCATAGCAGCGGCAGCAGCACTGTACATGCCGGCTCATGAGACCGGGTACAATGCATAAAACCCACATAGGCATCGACCGCTGTTCAGAAATGTTCTTTCAAGATCTCATAAAACCGGTACACATCCTCAAAACTGCAGTACATGGGCGCCGGAGCCACGCGTATCACGCCGGGCTCGCGGTAATCCACAATGATGCCGCATTCGATCATTTTATCGTGGATCTGCCGGCCATGCTCATGGAAATAGAGAGACAACTGCGCGCCGCGCTCTGCAGGATCGGCCGGGGTAATGATCTCAAAGGAAAGATGGTTCAGCTGCCGCAGCAGGAATTCGAGGTAGGCGGTGAGTTGTATGCTCTTTTGCCGCAGCCGATCCATACCCGCTTCCGCAAACAATTCCAGTGAAGCTTTCAGGCACACGGTATTGAACACCTGCGAAGTACTCAGGCACCACCCGCTGGCATCTGCTTTGGGAACAAAGCCTTTCTCCATGCGGAACCGCGTTTTCTCCTCATTGCCCCACCATCCGCCCAGGCGGCCCAGCTGCACATTGGAGGCATGCTTTTCATGCACAAAAACGCCACCCACGGCGCCGGGACCAGCATTGAGGTATTTGTAGCTGCACCAGACTGCAAAGTCCACATCCCATTCGTGCAGTTGCACCGGCACATTACCGGCCACATGCGCCAGATCGAAGCCGGCCAGGGCACCCGCCTGATGGGCCGCCGCTGTGATGGCCGCCATATCATACAACTGGCCGGTGTAGTAATTCATGCCACTGAACATGGTAAGGGCCAGCGAATCACCGTGCAAGGCAATAGCATCCAGGATATCCTCGCGACGCAGGAGCCGTTCCCCCGGACGCGGTGCTATCTCAATGATGGCATCTGCCGGATCGAAACCATAGTGCTTCACCTGGGTTTCCACAGCATACTGGTCGCTGGGAAAGGCGCCTGCTTCCATCATGATCTTGTACCGTGTGGCAGTGGGTCTGTAGAAGCTGAGCATCATCAGGTGCAGGTTCACCGTAAGGGCATTCATCACCGTCACTTCCTGTACCTGCGCCCCAACAATATCGGCCAGGGGCTGCTTGCAGTAATCCTGGTAGTATAGCCAGGGGTTGGTGCCCCCGAAATAGCCGCCAACGGCCAGGTCCTGCCAGGCTTTCAATTCCACCTGCACGGCATCGGCTACCCGCCGCGGCTGCAACCCCAGGCTGTTGCCGCAGAAATAAATGGCCTGCCCGCCCGCATGCGGCGGAAAATGGAATTCGGAACGGAAGCGATGCAGCGGGTCGGCAGCATCCAGCGCCCGGGCACATGGCAGCGTGGGCTGGAAATCTGGATATGACATAGCAAAGTTTTTTGTCCGGCCATGACCACCGGAGGCCGCGAATATCCGCAAGTTTTAAGAATCCTTTTGCACTCCCGCCATAGTGCATCGCTCCATTGTGTATAGTTAGTGTTAATTTGGCGCACCACTCTGCTATGCAACTGCTTATTGCTTCAATTTTGTGCTCTAAAACGCCGAAGGTGATGATGCAAGGATTGTTGTTGGGAGGAATTCTGGGTGCTTTTGCCTTTACTGCATGCAACCAGCCCAACGTGCAATCCCAATCCCTGCAGGCCAGTGTTATCAATAGTAACATGACAATGGACACCGCAACGTTGGGATCAGGCTGCTTCTGGTGTACAGAAGCCATCTTCCAGGAATTGAAAGGCGTGCTGAAGGTTACCAGCGGATACAGCGGCGGCCATGTGCCCAATCCCACCTATGAACAGGTTTGCTCCAAGACCACCGGCCATGCCGAGGTAACGCAGATTGTGTTCAACCCCGAAGTGATCAGTTTTGATGAGCTGCTGGAAGTGTTCTGGCAAACGCACGACCCCACCACGCCCAACCGCCAGGGCGCCGATGAAGGTCCGCAATACCGCAGTGCCATATTCTACCATAACGAGGAACAGCGGGAAAAAGCAGAACGCTATAAGAAAGAACTGGATGCCAGCGGCGCTTTTGCGGCCCCCATCGTAACGGAGATCAGCGCGTTCAAAAAATTCTACCCGGCAGAAGATTACCACCAGAATTTTTACACCAATAATCCGAACTACGGATACTGCAGTTATGTGATACGCCCCAAGCTGGATAAATTCCAGAAGGTGTTCAAGGATAAACTGCGCAGAAACAATCCGGGCCATTGACCCGGATTTTTTTATGGCCAATTGTGCGCCGGGAGTGATAATTTCCGTGTTCGAACCAAGTCTATGTCCCTGCGATTCATAAGCTCCCTTTGCTGGATGGTGCTCACGCCCGCCCTCTGCCTTTCTCAATTGATGGATGGGCAGGACGCCTTTACCCGTGCCGACACCCTGCGGGGTTCGCTCACCCCACAACGCAGCTGGTGGAATGTGCTTCGTTACGAGATTGAGGTGACGCCGGATTATGAGCAAAAATCCATTACAGGCCGCACCACCATCCGGTACCGCGGGCACGGTCATTCCACCATGCAGATAGACCTGCAACAACCGCTGGTGATAGACAGCATCCTGCAGGCGGGCCAATCTTTGCCCTTTCGCCGCGACGGAAACACAGCCCTGGTACAGGTGCCGGTAGCCGGTGCCGACCAGCCCGAATCCAGCATCACCCTGTACTACCACGGCAAACCTAAAAGAGCCAACAGACCGCCCTGGGATGGGGGCTGGATCTTTGCCCGCGACGACAAGGGACGCCCCTGGATGAGTGTTGCCTGCCAGGGCTTGGGCGCCTCGGTGTGGTATCCCTGCAAAGACCACCAGAGCGATGAGCCCGAACAGGGGGCATCATTGACGATGGTGGTGCCCGACAGCCTGGTGGCCGTGGGCAACGGACGCCTGGCAAGCCGCATCAGCACCAATGGCCTTACCGCCTGGCGCTGGGAAGTACGCAACCCCATCAACAGCTATAATATCATCCCCTACATCGGAAAATACGAAAGCTTCAGCGAAATATATCAAGGGGAAGAAGGCCGGCTGGACTGCACCTATTGGGTGCTGGATTATGAGCTCGACAAGGCCAAAGAGCAGTTCCGCCAGGTGGCGCCCATGCTGCAGTGCTTTGAATACTGGTTTGGCCCCTACCCCTTTTATGAAGACGGCTACCAGCTGGTGCAGGCACCCCACCTGGGCATGGAACACCAGAGCGCGGTTGCCTATGGCAACAAATTCCTTAATGGCTACCTGGGCCGCGACCTCAGCGGCACCGGATGGGGCAACAAATGGGATTTTATCATCATACATGAAAGCGGCCACGAATGGTTTGGCAACAATATCACCACCCGCGATATAGCCGATATGTGGGTGCATGAAGGGTTTACCAACTACAGCGAAACCCTGTATACAGAATGCCAGTCGGGCCCGGCAGCGGCCCGGGAATATGTGCAGGGCATCCGCAAGAATATACAGAACGACAAGCCCATCATTGGTCCCTATGGCGTGAACCAGGAAGGCAGCGGCGACATGTATTACAAGGGCGCCAACCTTATTCACACCATCCGCACCATCATGCAAAACGACAGCCTGTTCCGCCAGATGCTGCGGGGCATGAACCGCCAGTTCTACCACCAGACCGTTACCACCCAGCAAGTGGAGGCCTATATACAATCCTTCGCGGGCTTTGACTGTACCCCGCTGTTCAACCAATACCTGCGCGAAACGGAAGTGCCCGTATTAGAATGGAAACTGCACAACGGAAGCCTGCAGGCTCGTATCACCCATTGCCGCAAGGATTTCCAGATGCCTGTATTCCTGCCGGCCTCCACCACATCAGGTCAATGGAAGACCCTGCAGGCCCATCAATGGACTACGATGGCCTCCAACCTGTCGGCAACAGAACTGGAAGGACTTTGGAACCGGAACCTGTACATCACCTACCGGCAGGTGGCAAAGTGACTGCGATTGACATTACACTGCTGTTCCCGTTAATTCACCCCTTCGCTTTTAATTGCAGCATCAGACTGATGCGGCATGCGGCGGGCGCCAATGAATCGCTTGCTCCAATACTGGCTGTTAAGGTCGCCAATGCTTACGCCCTGGCTGGATGAACTGTGGATGAATTTGTTGTTGGACAGGTACATGCCCACATGGCTGATGCCGCCGGTGGTATTGAAGAATACAAAGTCGCCTTCCTGCAAATCCTCCTTCCGGATGCCCTGCAGGTACACATACTGCTCACGGGCAGTCCTGGGCAGGTTCCAGCCAAAGGTATACTGGGAAAGCACCTGCATGAATGCGGAACAATCGATGCCCCGGGCCGTTTTGCCACCATACCGGTAACGAGCACCATACCAATCATCGATGTTCTTGTATAGCACCAGGTTGGACAATTTCTCCACCGATTCATTCAGCAGGATGGCATATTTAAACTGTATGGGCAGGAAGGATTCCAGGGTGGACCCCAGTGTTTTTCCAAGATCAAAGTCGGCGCTGCGAAAGGAACGCTGTTCCTGGCGGGAACTCAGGATGATGGAATCGAAATTCCTTACCGGCACGTCTTTTTCCAGGATGGAATCGCGCAGGGCCGGAATGGCGGAGGCCAGGTCAATCTTGGGCTTTGGCTTGGCCTGGCGGCTGCGGTAAGCAGGCTTACGAACTGGCGCTTTCTTGCGCACGGTGCCCTGGCTGGCCTTTTTTGCCTGCCCCTCTACAAGGGCCGGCAGGAATACCATTCCCAGCACCGTCATCAGCAGCAACCACCGTTTTACCATACGCCTACCTGTCCTTTTTTAAGCCGGGCGAAGGTACCGCATCGGCCGAAAACAGCCAGCCCCCCGCACCCGGTTTTTAGCTTCTTTTTTGATGCACCGGCTGCTGCCCCAGGTGCCGCATGGCTGGCTTTTGTTAAATCTAATGCACCCGCCGGCCTGTGGAAAATCATTCCGGCTCCCTGTGACCCTTTTCCTTCAAATTTGAGGCCAGATCCCGTTTCGTGAAGTATTGAAAATTGCCGCGATATGCCCG
>JALOMZ010000137.1 GCA_025455205.1 Chitinophagaceae bacterium
CCAACCGCCGGGAGGGCCACCCTGAACAGATCGGGGCGCTGCACCATGCAGGCACCCACCAGGAGTCCACCGTTGCTTCCACCACGTATGGCCATACGGGACGGACTGGTATACTTGTTATCGACCAGGTATTGCGCGGCAGCAATGAAATCATCAAACACATTCTGCTTGTTGGCCAGCATGCCAGCCTTGTGCCAGGCCTCGCCATACTCACTGCCGCCACGCAGGTTAACGGTAACATAGATACCGCCCTGCTCCATGAAGAACAGGTTGCTGATGCTGAAGGCAGGCGTTAACGGGATGTTGAATCCGCCATAGCCATACAGCAATACCGGGTTGTTTCCATTCAGTTGCAGCCCCTTTCTGTAAGACAGGAACATCGGCACTTTGGTGCCGTCCTTGCTGGTGAAGAACACCTGCTTGGTTTCGAATTGTCCGGGATCAAATTTTACTTCTGTTTGCCGGAACAGGATGCTCTGGCCGGTGCGGATATCATACCGGTAAATGGTGGGCGGCTGGGTGAAGGAAGTAAAGGTGTAGAAGAAGGAATCGTCTTTTCTTTCCCCGCCAAATCCGGAGGCCGTACCAATGCCCGGCAGCTGGATCTCGCGGGTACGGTTTCCCTTGTAATCATACTGCAGCACCCTTGTACTGGCATCCTTCAGATAGCCGGCAAAGAGCTGACCGCCGGCCGTGCCCACCTCGCTCAGCACTTCCGGCTGCTCCGGAATGACAGTGGTCCAATGCTCCCGGGCAGGATTTTTCGGATCCACCAGCACCAGTTTATAATTGGGGGCACCGTCGTTGGTCATCACCAGCAATTTGTCGCCGTCGTTATCCACCACGGATGGCTCCGTATCAAAGCCGGCAATCAGCAGCGAGAAATCTTTTTGGGCAGGGTCTTTCAGGTCTTTGAACCTGATTTCCGCGCCGCTGGTTCCCTCCGAAGAACTGATGATCAGGAAACGACCGTCTTCTGTAACACTGGCACTCACCGTACGCAGGGGATGCTCCTTGTCTTCATACACCAACACATCTTCACTTTGGGGAGTACCCACTTTGTGGTACCATACCTGGTGATATTCATTCTTTCCCTTCAGGGTTTCACCCGGTGCCGGTGCAGGATAGCGGCTGTAGTAAAAACCCTCATCACCATTCCACGACATACCACTGAATTTGATCCACTGCAAATGGTCGGGCATCCGCTCACGGGTTTCTGTATTCAGGATATAGGCCTCCTGCCAGTCGCTGCCGGATTGTGCCACCAGGTAGGCAGCATAGCGGTATTTCCTGGAAAAGGAAAGCGCCCCCAGGGCCGCTGTGCCGTCGGCAGAGAGCTTGTTGGGATCCAGAAAAACTTCGGGTATCCCGTCAATCCCTTTCTGCCGGTATATGACACTCTGGTTTTGCAGCCCGTCGTTCTTCGAGAAATAATAATATTCACCTTTCCGGGTGGGTGATCCATACTTGGGATAATTCCAGAGTTCCTCCAGCCGCTGCTTCACGCGCGCCCGGAAAGGAATAGACGCCAGGTATTTGTCTGTTACCGCATTCTGCGCCTTCACCCATGCTGCTGTTTCTGCACTGTTGTCGTCTTCCAGCCAGCGGTAGGGATCAGCCACTTTTACACCAAAATAGTCGTCGGCCTGGTTGGCCTTGCGGGTGATGGGATATTGAAATTGTGCCATCAGGCTCTCAGCTATTACCATAAGAACAAATAGGAATTTGGTTTTCATGTGCAAGCATTTCGGGGTTCAATTGTACAATGATATAATCTGGCGGCAATATTTGCCGGAATATTTGAACCTGTCTAAGATAGCACCCGAATGGCAGGCATAAAGGTGCAAAACGCTATTTTTGCCGGTCTTTGTGTATATACTACACTTAGAAGTGATCCTATTACCAAACAGACAACCCATTCTATGAATAAAAAAGTCACCAAAATTGGGGTACTCACCTCCGGGGGCGACAGTCCGGGTATGAATGCGGCCATCCGTGCAGTGGTGCGCACCGGATTGTACCACGGCATGGAAGTATTCGGCATCAACCGAGGCTACAGCGGCATGGTGGAAAACGATATCCAGCCCATGACCAGCCGCAGTGTGGCCAATATCATCCAGCGGGGCGGCACCATCCTCAAAACAGCCCGCAGCAAGGAATTCATGACGCCGCAGGGGCGCCGCCAGGCCTACGACAACCTGCAGAAGCATGGCATCAACGGGCTGGTGATCATCGGCGGCGATGGCAGCTTCCGGGGCGCCCAGGTATTCAGCAATGAATTTGATATTCCCTGCATTGGCATACCCGGCACCATTGACAAGGATATTGCCGGCACTGATTTCACCATTGGTTTTGATACAGCGGTGAATACCGCCATTGAGGCCATCGACAAGATCCGCGATACGGCCGATGCCCACGACCGGCTCTTCATTGTAGAAGTGATGGGACGCGATGCCGGTTATATTGCCCTGCACAGCGGTATTGCCACCGGTGCCGAGCATATTCTGATACCGGAAACCAAAACCAATATTGAAGAGATCATCCAGGGCCTGTCGGAAAAGGAAAAGCGCCAGAAACTGGTGAACCTCATTGTGGTGGCCGAAGGAGATGAATTTGGCGGAGGCAACGAAGTGGGCAAAATTGTGAAGGAAAGGTTGCCCAATGCCGATGTGCGGGTGTGTATCCTGGGGCATATACAGCGGGGCGGATCGCCCACCTGCCTCGACAGGCTTATCGCCAGCCGCATGGGATACCACGCAGTAGAAAGCCTGATACAGGGTCGGCATAATGTGATGGTGGGCATCGTAAACAACAGGATGCATTACCTTCCGCTCGACAATGCCGTGAAGGCCAAGGAAAAATTCAATAAAGACTGGCTGACCATCGTAAAGATCCTGGCCAGCTGATCCGGTTCGCTTGCCGCTAACGTGATGAACTAAAACAAATAAAAAAAGTAAACCTATCCATGAGCAGGAATAGTGAAAAATATGCCTACAAAGGCATGGACAAACAGGCCGGTATTGAACACAATTACAAGCGGACCAAAATTGTGGCCACTGTAGGCCCGGCCTCTGCAGACTACGACACCATGCTGGGGCTGGCACGCGCCGGGGTGAACGTTTTCCGGCTCAACTTTTCGCACGGCAGCCACGAAGACAAGCTTGCCATCATCAACAATATCCGCCGCATCAATGATGAGCAGCCCTTCAACGTGGCCATCCTGGGCGACCTGCAGGGCCCCAAACTGCGGGTGGGTGAAATTGAGAATAACGCATTGCCCGTGGCACCCGGCGACATCCTCACCTTCACCAATGAAAAGTGCGTGGGCACCAAGGAGAAAATATATGTGAGCTATCCCAACCTGGCCGGCGACGTAAAACTGGGCAACAAGATCCTGATTGACGACGGCAAGCTGGAAGTGGTGGTGCGCAGCATTGAAAAGAACGGTGATGTAAAAGTGGAAGTAACCATTGGCGGAGTGCTCTCCAGCAAAAAAGGCATCAACCTGCCGGATACACGCATTTCACTGCCGGCGCTTACAGACAAAGACCTGGCCGACCTGGAATTCATCATTGAACAGAAGCTCGACTGGGTGGCCCTTTCCTTTGTGCGCAGTGTGAAAGACCTGGTGATCCTGCGCAGCAAGCTCGATGAAAAGAAGAGCAAGACCAAGATCATTGCCAAGATCGAGAAGCCGGAAGCCATCACCAATATCCGGGATATCATCCTGGAAAGTGATGCCATCATGATTGCCCGCGGCGACCTGGGCGTGGAGATGCCGGTGGAAAAGGTGCCCATGATCCAGAAAGACCTGATCCGCAAATGCATGCACCGCGCCAAGCCGGTTATTGTAGCTACCCAAATGATGGAGAGCATGATCGACCGGGTGAAGCCCAACCGCAGCGAGATAACCGATGTGGCCAACGCCGTGCTGGAAGGCGCCGATGCCGTAATGCTGAGCGGCGAAACTGCCACCGGCGAGCACCCGGTGCTGGTGGTGGAAACCATGACCAAGATTATACGCGAAATTGAAAACACGGCTTACCAGTACGACCGGGAAGAAATGATGAAGCCGCAACCCCACTCCCCTTCCTTCCTGAGCGATGCCATTTGTTACAATGCCTGCAAGATTGCCCTGGATGTGAATGCAGATGCCCTGGTGGGAATGACCCAGAGCGGCTACACCGCTTTCATGCTGAGCAGCTACCGGCCCAAGGCACCGCTGTATATTTTCACCAAGGAGCAGTCGCTGGTTCCGCAACTGAGTCTCAGCTGGGGCGTCAGGGCATTTTACTATGCAGAAGAGGAAAGCCTGGATGATATCATTGGCGACCAGATCGATATCCTGAAGGAAAGAGGATTCATCAAAGGCGGCGATGTGGTCATCAACACCGGCAGTACGCCCGTAGACCTGCACCTGCCCACCAACGTTATTAAAGTAACCAGAGTAAACTGATCATGTACAACAACGACAATAACAGAGGCTCCTACCGGAAGCCGTCTTTCAACAAGGGTCCCCGCTCCTTTGCGCCCCGCGGCGGCCAGTCCTTCAAACCCAAGCGCCCGCCGCTGCCCGAAGGATTTGCCCTCTATTATGTGGCCATTGTGTGCCCGCCGCCCATTGAGGAGCAGGTGCAGCAGTTCAAAGACCATATGCTCAGCCAGTACGGCTGCAAGGCTGCAGCCAAGTCGCCGGCCCATATCACCGTGGTGCCCCCCTTCAGGGCCGAAACAGATATGGAGAGCAACCTCCTCGATTTTCTCAGCACCTTCAACATCGGCATCGTGCCCATTGAGGTGCAGCTCCGCGGCTACAACAATTTCGGTGAAAGGGTACTCTATGTAGACGTAGCCCCCAACACAGCCCTGACGCAACTGGAGCAGGATTGCATGCACGAATTCGGGCAGCAGTTTCCCTCCATCATCTTTGGCACGAAGCCGGAATTCAACCCGCATGTTACTATTGCCACCCGCGACATTCCGGAGGGCAAACTGCAGGAAGCCAAGGCCTATTTTGAAGCCAACTTCCCCATGGAAGCGAGCTTTGAAGCCCGGGAGCTGAAACTCCTGAAACTGGACCATGGGCACTGGCACATCGTGTAAAATCCACCAACCATAAAAAACCGGGCAGCCCCCGGTTTTTTTATTTCCTGAATTGCCCGAATTTCATGGCTTACCAGAATACGATCTCCATGCGCCTGCTCCTGTTTCCCCTGATGTTGGTTTTTTCCCTGCTGTCAATAGCCCAGCCTTTTGAGGCCGACTCTGCCTTTATTGTAAACAACTATGTGAAATGGGAAAGGATGGTGCCTATGCGCGATGGCATAAGCCTGTTTACCTCCATCTACATTCCCAAAGACTCGGCAGAAAAGCATCCCCTCATCATTACCCGCACCCCATACAGCTGCGCCCCATACGGAGCGGATAAGTTCAGGGCCATCTGGAACACCAACCACGGGTTGTACGCCATGAAAAAATACATCATCGTTTTCCAGGACGTGCGCGGACGATACATGAGCGAGGGGGAATTTGAAGACGTACGCCCATTCAATCCCAACAAGCAGGCACTGGAAACCGATGAAGCCACCGACACCTATGATGCCCTTGAATGGCTGGTACAGCATATTCCCGGTAACAACGGCAGGGCCGGTGTTTTTGGCATTTCCTATCCGGGCTTCTACAGCACCATGGCAGCCCTCAGCGGACATCCTGCCCTCAAGGCCGTGTCGCCCCAGGCCCCTGTAACCGACTGGTTCATGGGCGACGACTTCCACCACAACGGCGCCTTTATGCTGATGGACGCTTTTGAGTTCTACCGGGGCTTTGGCGTACCCCGGCCCAAACCCGTAACCCGATACAACACCGGTTACCAGCGCACAGTACGCGATGCCTACAGGTTCTTCCTGCAAACTGGGCCCTTATACCGCTTCAACAGCCTGTACTACAATGATTGGTGGCAGGCGCGGAATGCCCGGAACCATGTAGCCGGTTTGCAGCCTGCCATGCTTACGGTGGGTGGCACCTTTGATGCAGAAGACTGTTTTGGGGCCTGGAACCTGTACAAGGCCATAGAGGAAAAGAATCCGGCCACCTTGGTCAGCAAGGTGGTCATGGGTCCCTGGTTTCATGGCGCCTGGGGTGGCAGGAGCACCGGCGAACAGCTGGGCGACATACGCTTTGGCAGCCGCACGGCCCACTGGTACCAGCAAAATATAGAGCTGCCATTTTTTGAACATCACCTGCGCATGCAGCCAGCCCCGGATATTGCAGAAGCCACCGTATTCTTCACCGGTGAAAACAAATGGCGCCGTTTTGCGCAGTGGCCTGCCCCCCAGGTGGAAGAGAAAGCCATCTATTTTCAACCGCTTGGAAAGCTGTCGTTCAGCAAACCACGCCCGCCCAAGGCTAACCAGAAGCCGGCAGCAGCCAGATCCTATACCAGCTATGTATCAAACCCGGAGAATCCCGTACCCCATGAAGGCCCCGACACCATCCTGACACGTACCCGGGAGTATATGACCAACGACCAGCGCTTTGCCGGCAGGCGCA
>JALOMZ010000138.1 GCA_025455205.1 Chitinophagaceae bacterium
TCAAAGTTCTCCAGGATGTTGAGGGCCTGCAGCATCATGGGGCCCTGTGTCCATTGCTGCAGTTTGTATACCTCAATGCCTTTGTAATTCACCTTTACCGGCTCCTCTTCAATGGGCTTCCAGTTGGCCAGGTCTTCCATGGTAATGAGTCCACCCTGTTCCTGGCAGCCGCGCACAAATTCGCGTGCAATATCGCCTTTATAGAAGCGGTCATAAGCCGCCATGATGGCTTCTTTGCGGTTCTTACCCTTCTTGAGTGCCTCCTGTTCTGCTTCCACCATTTTGGTGAGGGTGGCCAGCAGGTCTTTTTGCACGAAGATCTCACCAGCTTCCGGGGCTTCGCGCTGTTCGCCAAGGTGCGGCAGGAACACGGCCTTGCTGTAAGGCCATTCCTTGATCATTTTTTTCTGTCTTTCAATGCTGTTGGCCGTTTGCGCTTCAATGGGGTAGCCGGCGGCCAGTTCCATGGCCGGGGCCAGCACTTCCTTCAGGCTTTTGGTGCCGTAGTGGGCCAGCAGGTGGCAGATGCTGCCGGGGGTACCCGGTGTTACCGCGGCCAGCGGACCGTATTGGGGTGGGAAGGCGTAGCCCTTGCTTTTGAAGAAGGCTGGTGTTGCACCGGTGGGGGCTACACCCAGGCCATTGAGGGCAATTACTTTCTGTAGCTTGGGGTGGTACAGCAAAACCTGTGTTTCGCCACCCCAGCTCAGCACATCCCACATGGTGCAGGTTGCGGCCAGCATGGCGCAGGCGGCATCTACCGCATTGCCTCCCTGCTGAAACAGCATGCTGCCGGCTGTAGCGGCCAGGGGCTTGCCGGTAATGGCCATCCAGTTTTTACCATGCAATACGGGTTTCTGCGTGGGCTGTGCCCAGGTGTTGCTCACAAAGGCCAGTGCCAGCAGGCCGGCCGAAATATTCCTCATAGGTTTTGTAAAGGGGGAAGATACATGTAATCAGACGCTGAAAGCAAGCCCGGCAGGCGGCAAATATCCCTGGAGCGCGGGCCTGGCCATTTGGAGGTAATTCCAGCCCTGATTTTGCAGGGGATAAATCCTAAAAAAAATCGGGTCTTAAACCTTTTTGTACGAAGTTCGTCGCAGATCGTATGAAATCCCTGAATACCCTTTCATGCATTGCGCTGTCATTGTTATGGGCTGCGGCCTGCTCCAAGCAGGAGGCGGCCAACACAGCACAGCCCGTATCCTACCCGGCGGTGGCCGCCCGCTTCAATGGGAAGATCAACCTGGAAAACCTGGAGAACTATGCGGGCCAGCAGGTGCCGGCCTATATCAACCGCAACAATGCTCCGGGCTTTGTATTGAACAATGCCAAGGCCACTTTGGGCAGGGTATTGTTCTACGACAAGCAGCTCAGCATCGACAACAGCATTTCGTGCGGCAGTTGCCACCAGCAGGGGCTGGCATTCAGTGATTCCCTGATGGCCAGCAAAGGCGTGGACAATGGCTCCACCGGGCGCCATTCCATGCGCCTCATCAATATTCGCTTTGCCAATGAGGCTAAAATGTTCTGGGATGAGCGTGCCATTAACCTCGAGGCACAATCCACCCAGCCTATCAAAGACCATGCGGAAATGGGTTTCAGCGGCCGCGATGGCCGTCCGGCTTTTTCGGCCCTTTTGCAAAAACTGCAGGGCCTTGGGTACTACCAGGAGCTGTTTCGCTTTGTGTATGGCGATGCCAATATTACCGAGGCGCGTATGCAGGAAAGCCTGTCGCATTTTGTACGAAGCATCCAGTCATTCGATTCAAAATTTGATGCGGGTCGTGCGCAGGTGCCCAATGATGCGGCCCCCTTTCCCAATTTCTCTGCCCTGGAGAATATGGGCAAGCAATTGTGGCTGGCGCCACCTGTATTTGATGGCAATGGCAACCGCACGGGGGGCGGTGCCGGCTGTCAGGGCTGCCATGCGGCCCCTGCGTTTGACATTGACCCTAACAGCCGCAACAACGGCGTGATTGGCAAAATTGGTGGCGGTACCGACCTCACCGTTACCAGGGCGCCATCCCTGCGCGATATCGTGAAGGCCGACGGAAGGTCCAACGGTCCCTTCATGCATATTGGGGTATCCAATCAGCTGATCACGGTGGTGGAACATTACAATACCATCAATCCGGCAGGAAACAACAACCTCGATCCGCGATTGATGCCGGGCGGACGCCCGCAGAACCTGCGCCTCACCAACCAGGAGAAAGATGCTCTGGTGGCATTCATGTGCACGCTGGCAGGCAATGCAGTGTATACCCACAGCCGCTGGAGTGATCCGTTCTGAGGTGGCTGTACCTGGGCTTCCGGAGCAGGCCGGGCGGGGCGTCCTGCAGCAGGCTGCATGCATAAGCACGCTGATTACCGGCGCTGGCAGACCCTGCCCTGGCAGGGTGCCATTGCCAGCATGAGCGTAGCTCTTTATTGAAAACTAAAAAACAGCGGGAAGCCAAATACTACCAGCATAGTCCATAAACTGTACACCGGCAAAAACCAGGCAATGCTCTTTTCCACGCGCCCTGTTTCCTGGTTGTCTTTGAGCGATTGGAAGATGTGGAAGCTCACCATCAGCAGGTGAACCAGTATTAGCAGGTTGCTGCCCAGCACAGCCAGCCGGTTGGGGGTGATGCCCCATTCGGAGATCCTGAACAGGATAGCTGAAAGGGCAATGCCGTTTACGAAAATGGTGACAATGGCAAGGGCCAGCAGCAGCAGGGTATTGGCCTTGCCGGCAGCATGCCGGGTGGTTTCGGCTACTGAGAAAAGGATGATGGCCATAACCCCAACAAGCAGTAGGTTAAAGATGAGCAGGAATTCCCGGTCGTTGTAAGGGTCTTTGCCCGTGTACACCATGGCCGACAGGTATACCAGCAGCATCACCAATACCAGCGGGGCGAAGATGCGGGCGATTACCGGCGATACATATTTCACCAGCTGCGGGTTGGTTTGCACCAGGAATGTGCCAATTAGCGGGGCGGCAGCCAATCCCCACACTGCAATGTTCCTGAAATAGAACTCTTCTGCCTTTATGCCGATAAGGTCGAAAAGCCCGATGGTAACGGCCGAAAGAATGCCGCCGGCAATGAGCATCACCGTGGTCATCACCACCAGGTCGCCATTGTAACGCAGGAAATCGATCCGTTTGGCATAATCACGGAATTGGCGCCCTGTGAAGGTGTAGCCCAGTACTGTCCACATGAACAGGGGCAGGTGAATGGAGGCCAGCAGGAGTGTATCGCTTTTGTCGTTGGCGGGCAGCAGGTTGATGTATACTGCAGCGAGCACGGTGGCGATGACGGGCAGCAGCAGTTTTCTCACCGGCAACAACTGCTTCCAGGCAAAATAGGCGGCCAGGGCCGGAAATACCACAAAGGCTATGTTTCGCTGGTAATAATAGTCAGGTTCCAGGCCGGCAAAATCGGGATATTTTGCAATGAGTCCTGCTATAATGGATAACAATACCACCAGCCAGCGTTCGCGCGGGGTTCCCCAGGAGGTCTCCTGCTGATCATGATGCAGGCGCGCCTGCCAGGCCTGTGCCACCGGGTGTTGACGGATGTCGGGGTAGGCAGCATCGAATGCCTTGCGGAACTGGATCTTGTTGGTGCGATAGAGTTTTTCGAGCTGTTCGGGTTGCTCCAGGTGTTGCTTGATGGCGTCTTTCATGTTGAGCGATTTTTGACAGGTGAATGAGATGGCCGGTGTTTTTTCTTGGCGGCTTTTTGCTAGGGGTATTCAAAAAAGTACTTTGTATTTCAAAGTGATTAGGTAAAAAAAATCGGTTTGTCAGGCCAGGTTAGTCATAGGGTGGGCATGTTTTATTTCTGGGCGCGTATGAGTTGTTCGAGGGCGGTGAGGTGGTGGGCAAAGGCTTTTCGTCCGGCCCCGGTGATTAGGTATTTGGTATTGGGCTTGCGGCCCACAAATGATTTTTCCACGGCAATGAAGTCTTCTTTCTCCAAGGCCTTGAGGTGACTGGCCAGGTTGCCGTCTGTCACATCAAGGTATTCTTTCAGGGCGGTGAAATCCAGCGCCTCGTTAACCGACAGGGCCGACATGATGCCCAGCCGGATGCGGCTTTCAAATGCTTTATGGAAACCCTCGTTGATCACGCGGCACGCTCGTATTTAACGTAGAGATAGATACCGTACACAATATGCATCAGGCCAAAACCGGTAGCCCAGAGCAGCAGGCTGTATTCCACCTGCCAGGCACTGAGCAGTCCCAGGCCAATCTGGATCAGTCCCAGGTGCTGCACCTCCCGGAAGGTGTAATTGCCTGCACTGTGCAGGGAAAGACCATAAAACAGCAGGGTGAGGGGCACCAGCCAGGCTATGGGTCCGGCACTGAGCACCACCAGGCAAAGCAGCCCGCCGGCCACCAGGGGCACCGCCATGGCATTGACCATGCGGCGCGAGGTGCCGTTCCAGAACGATTCCTTTCTTTTCAGTGACCGCCTGTACGACAGGAAGGCGGCCGTGCCAACTGAGAGCACCAGGATAACAGTAGCCAGCGTCACCACCGGTTCCAGGTCTGCAGGAAGCCCTTTGCCATGCTGCTGAATATTTGCCGGATCGAAATGATAGAAGGTGTGTGCCACATAGGCGCCTACCAGGGCATAGATACCCGCCATGATGCCTGCCCAGCCGGAAAGCGACAGGAAGCGCGACGACCGCTCCATCATGGATCTGATCTCCGCCAGGTCCCGGATATAGTCCTGTTCTTTGTTCATTAAAAAGTACTTTGAAATTCAAAGTTAATGAAAATCCGTTATTGACCAAAAAATTTCAGCGATCCCAAAAATGCAGTCTGAGCAGTTGGGTAGAGGGTGCCTGGCAGCGGGCCGGTTTCGGAAAAGCAGTCGCTGGCACCGATGGTTGAGCCATTGTCTTTTCTTCCTGAAAGCCATAAGCCTTGGATGCGCCACCTGCCCGGCGCAAATAACTGGCCCTATGTTTGCTGGGAAGCAACAGTATTTCCATGGCATTGCCGGCGGCCCGTCGGGAAAACAAAACAGGGTGCTTATGGAAATGGAATGGGAGCGTTGGGAAACAGCAGGTGTCTGATCCTGGAACACGCCGTAAATTGTCCGCTATTATCTATGCGTGGTGCTGTACACTTTCTTTGGGCAGCCTTATTGTGCGGCTGCATGTTTGCAGGGCAGCTCTATGCTCAGGCGCCTTATGTGCCGCCGGCACATCATTGGTGGGCAGCGGGCCATCAGCTTCCCATGCCATCAAGTTACCGGGTCATTGTTTTTTCGGGCCAAACCGGTATTGGCCACGACAACGCGCCGGCACTACAGGCCCTGCTGGATACCATCACGCAACCAACCATTGTATTGTTGCAGGCCGGGGATTATTATTTCCAGCGAACCATTTACCTGCGTTCTTACACGGTGTTGAAGGGATTGGGCAACGACCGCACCCGCCTGTTCATTGCCCCTGCGGATATCTATACCCCCTGTCTTGCCATCAGGGGAGCTGAAATACAAACGGAATATGCCATGGGGGCCGGTGGCATTGCGGCAGGTGATTCTGTTATCAGCGTGTCGGAGGCGGGCTATGCGGCGGTGGCCAGGGGGGATTATATCCGGTTGATCCAGAACGATGCGGCCCTGGTAAATGATGATTGGGCTCTGCGGCGCACGGGTCAGGTGCTGCGTATCGAGGAATCATTGGCTGCTGCGCGTCAGCTGAAGTTGTCGGCTCCTGTGCGAATGGCTTATCCTGCAGCCAATCAACCGGTATTCAGAAAACTGCAACCCGTTTTTTTCAGCGGGGTGGAATGTTTGCGGGTGGAAAGATTGAATGCCTCACCCCTGAACGGAGGCACAGCCAATATTGATTTCAGCCATGCCCATCATTGCTGGGTGCGTGGCGTGGAAAGTGTGCGGTGCAATTTCTCGCATATTGAAGCCAGCT
>JALOMZ010000139.1 GCA_025455205.1 Chitinophagaceae bacterium
AACATAAATACACTTATGCGCAGAATCATTTTAGCCAGCCAGTCGCCGCGGCGGCGCCAGCTCCTGGAATGGGCAGAAATTGATTTCGAAGTAATAGCCAAACACACGGATGAGATCATTCCTGATGGCACCCCCCTCGAGGAAATCCCCATTGTGATTGCCCGGGAAAAAGCGGAAGCGGTGCAGCGCGAACTGACGCGCTGGGCGGAAGGCCGGGGCCAGGACAGCAGCCACCTGCCCATACTGGCCGCCGACACTATTGTGGTGCTGGAAAACAGGATCATTGGCAAACCTGCCAACCGGGAGGAAGCCATTCAGTTCCTGCAGGAGCTCAGCGGCAAGGTGCACAAGGTGATCACCGGCGTTTACATCCTATCCCCCCAACGGCAAATGGGCTTTTCTGATACCACTGAGGTGGAATTCTACAGTTTATCCCAGGACCAGATTGAATACTATGTAGACAAATATGAACCTTATGACAAGGCCGGAGCCTATGCCATTCAGGAATGGATTGGCGTGGTAGGTATCAAAGGCATCAACGGCGATTTCTACAATGTGATGGGCCTGCCCGTGAGCCGGGTACTCCATGCCGTAGGTATGCTTTAACGTTCCAACCTTCATTTTCCGGATTTTGGGTAACTTTAGCCTGCACACACAGACTATACCCATGAATGAACGGCTACTGCAATTCATCTGGCAATTCAGGTATTTCAACATGAGCGGCCTGGAGACAACCGATGGCCAGTTGGTGGAAGTGCTGGCCACAGGCGAACACAATACAGACCAGGGACCGGATTTTACCAATGCCCGCATTAAAATAGGGTCCACGGTTTGGGCTGGCTCCGTAGAACTTCATTTGCGCACCTCCGACTGGGTGAAACACCAGCATAGCGCAGACCCTAACTTTTCGCGCATTATCCTGCATGTGGTTTGGCAGCACGATCTGGCAGAAAGCCCCGGCGGTCACCCGGTGCTGGAATTGCAGTCGCGGGTATCCAGGCTGATGCTGGAACAGTACCAGCAATGGATCAGCGGCCGCAAAAACCTGCCCTGTGCCGGCCAGATCCGCGAAGTATCATCGTTGGTATGGACCGCCTGGAAAGACCGGATGATGACCGAACGCCTGCAGCAAAAAATGGAACGGGTGCGTTTTCACCTGCAACAAACCCACAACCACTGGGAAGAGGTATTCTGGCGTTTTCTCTGCCGCTATTTCGGCACCAATATCAATGCCGACAGCTTTGAGCAAATTGCAGTGTCTGTTCCGCTAAGCATTCTCTCCCGGCACAAGAACCAGATCCACCAGCTGGAAGCCCTGCTGCTGGGTCAGGCCGCTATACTGCATAAGAACCTGCCCGATGATTATGGACAGATGCTGTACAAGGAATACCAGTTCCTGCAGCAGAAATACGGGCTCCGGGTCATCAATAAGCCGCCCTTGTTCCTGCGGTTGCGACCGGTGAACTTTCCCTCGGTACGGCTGGCGCAATTAGCCATGCTCATTCACCACAGCATCCATCTTTTCTCCAAAGTACGCGATGCCAAAACAGTGAACGACCTGTATGACCTGCTGGACATAACCGCCAATGATTACTGGCACTATCATTTCAAGCCGGGCGTGCCGGCCGAATACCAACCCAAGCATGTGGGACGGCAGACCATTGACATCCTCATCATCAATGCCATTGCGCCGGTACTCTTTGCCTATGGCAAGTTGCAGGGCGACGAGGCTCAGTCAGACAAAGCCATAGAATGGCTGCACCATGTTGCTGCCGAGAGCAACCAGGTTACCCAGGTGTTCAAAATAGCCGGGTTGCCCATTCAATCTGCCTTCGACAGCCAGGCCTTCATTCACCTCAAAAAGGAATACTGCGATCCTGTGCGATGCCTGGAGTGCGCCGTTGGCGGCGCCATTCTCAAAGGCAGGCTATAAGGCCGGTTCAGGCCCAGTGATAGCTTATCTGCTGGTCAATGTCGGGGTGCAGGCTCCGGGCCACCGGGCAGGCATTGCCGGTGGCTTCCAGCACCTCGCGGTCGCGGGCACTGATATCCAGTGCCGGCAGCTTTACCTCGGCCACAATCTTCACGATCCGCCGGGGCGGCTCTGCACTCATGAATTTCCGAATGTCTACCGTGGCGCCTGCCAGCTCAATGCCCATGTCGGTGGCCTTGATGGCCATGGTGGTGATGAGGCAGAGGCCGAGTGAGGTGCAGGTGAGGTCGGTGGGGGAAAACCTTTCCCCTTTTCCCCTGTTATCTGTGGGCGCGTCGCTTTCGATGGACGTGCCGCTTTGGTTGTGCACCGCTGAGCACCTTAACGCGCCATTGTAAACTATAGATGCAGTCATACCCTATTTTTGGGCTAAATTTACTGTTACCCTCAATAGCAATACATGTTCGTTGCCAAACCCATTCAAAAATTTGTGCTGGCTCTTTTAGGACTGGCCTGCTTTCCCGCAATGGTTTCTGCCCAGGGCGTGCTGATGAATGAGCGCCGCGCTGCCAAAGCCAAAAAGAATGCGGAAAAAGCAGAGGAGATCAACAAGATCGTGCGGGCCGAGGAAGAAGGCGCCATCGTTTACAATAAGGAGTGGGTATTGGGCGGCAGGTTGTACAGCGATGGCTGGGGCGTTTTCTACCAGCACGGAAAAATGAAATCTGTGACCAAGACCAACTGGTGGAGCCTGGAGTTCGGCGAAAGGAAACATCCCAAGGAAGAAAAGCTTTCCACAGTGGATGGATCGGGTTCCATTTTCGGCAACAACCTGGTGTATGGCAAACAGAATGTTTTCCTGTTCACCAAAGTAGGGTTTGGGCAGCAACTGCTGCTGGGCGGCAAAGGCAACAAGAACGGCGTAGCTGTATCCGCAGTGTATGGCGGCGGCCTCTCCCTGGGCTTGCTGAAACCCTACTACGTTGACCTGAATGACCCCCTGGATGGCCAAATGTATGAAGTGAAATACAAGGGCGACAACAGCCGCACCGACAGTCTCTTTCTTGACCCTCAAAATCTGTATGGGTCTTCCGGCTTCTTCAAAGGCGTGAATGAAACCCAGGTGGTGCCCGGCGTATTTGGCAAGGGTGGCCTCCGGTTCGACTACGGCCGGTATAATGAATTGGTGAGCGCCATACAGGTTGGCGTGAACTTTGAGTATTACTTCAAGCACATGCCCATTATGGCCCTGAACGAGGCCAACAAATTCTTCATGAATGTGTTTGTTGGCATAGAATTCGGACGGCGCAAATAATTCGCATTTGCGCACCGTTCCTACCCATTACTTTTGCCCCCGACCGAAAAGATTATGAGCTGCATAACGGAGTCATCCCTTCCCAAGCATAAAAAGCCCTCCTGGCTTAGGGTGAAATTGCCCATTGGTGAAAACTACCGCCATGTGCGTGGCCTGGTGGATACACATAAGCTGCATACCATTTGTGAAAGCGGTAATTGTCCTAATATGGGCGAGTGCTGGGGCGCCGGCACAGCCACCTTCATGATCCTTGGCAATACCTGCACCCGCAGCTGCGGATTTTGTGCCGTGGCCACCGGCCGGCCCGATCCCGTGGACTGGGATGAACCGCAGCGCGTGGCCGAAGCCATACACCTGATGAAGGTGAAGCACGCTGTTATCACCTCGGTAGACCGCGATGAACTGAAAGACGGCGGCAGCATCATATGGTACAATACCATCAAAGCCGTAAAAGCGCTGAACCCCGACACCACGCTTGAAACCCTGATCCCCGACTTCAAGGGTGAAAAGGAAAACATCCTGCGCGTGGCCGAAGCACACCCGGAGGTTATCAGCCACAATATTGAAACAGTGGAAAGGCTCACCCGACAGGTGCGCATACAGGCAAAATACTGGCGTAGTATGGAGGTGCTCCGTACCCTGAAGGAAGCCGGCATACGCACCAAGAGCGGCATCATGCTTGGCCTCGGCGAAACCAAGGAGGAGGTGCTGCAAACCATGGAAGACCTGCGGTACGCCAACGTAGACGTGATCACCCTGGGCCAGTACCTGCAACCCACCGCCAAACACCTGCCCGTAGATAGGTTTGTACACCCCGATGAATTTGCCGAACTGCGCGAAGCCGGATATGAAATGGGCTTTGATTATGTTGAAAGTGGTCCGCTGGTGCGCAGCTCCTACCATAGCGAAAACCATGTTTTCCCCGGCTATGGCCGCAAACAATGGGAGCAGGAAAAAAAGGGATTGGCTATTGTGTAAACCCCTTCCGGTTGCCCGGCCCTTTCTATAGCGCCGGGTAATTATACAGTATAGTGCATAAGTGCCGGCCATAAAGGCTGGCACTTATGTTTTACCTTACGGTGGCAACCAGCACTGCCTGCCACCTTATGATGCCATTGCCTCCTGCCCCTTCTTATTGCAAGTTCCTGCGGCTGACCTGCATGGGCATTGTCTTCCAGGCTTTTGTGCTCCCCCTCAGTGCCCAGGTTGACTGGCATGCGGTGGACAGTCTGTATGGCCCTTTACCCGCGGGTATACAGGTTTACCGAACCACTACCCCGTTGGATGGCAAAGCCAATATTGCCTACTATGTGCGCATTAACCTCAGGGATAAGGCCCTTGGCCATACCGTAAATGTGGTGCCGGGCAAACGGCTTACACCAGCTGAATACTATAAACAGAACAGCCAACCCCTCGTGGTGGTAAACGGCACCTTCTTTTCGTTTGCCGATAACCGCAACCTGAACCTGGCCATGGCTGGCGGACGGTTATTGGCTTACAACCAACCCGTGCAAAGACAGGCCGGCGACAGCACCCGCTATCATTATCTCACCCGCAGCGCCATTGGCATCTCCCGCCGGGGGCGGCCCGATGTGGCCTGGCTGTATACCGATACCGCCCGCCGCTATCCGGTGGCCCTCACCAATGGCCCGCCGCAAATAAAGGGTCCCCTGGCCGACCCTTCCTGGAAGGACCTTAAAAAGGCTGGCCAGGGCATTAGTGGCAGGAAATGGAAAATGCAGACAGCCATAGGTGGCGGACCGGTACTGGTGCAAGACGGAAAGGCCCGGTTGTACCATAAAGAAGAACGGATGTTTGCCAATGGCGAAAACGACCGGCATCCCCGCACCGCCATGGGATATACTGCCGACGGCCACCTCATCATACTGGCGGTGGAAGGACGTCACCCGGGTGTGGCTGAAGGCGCCAGCCTGCATCACCTGGCTGCTATGCTGGTGCAACTGCAGTGCGTGGAAGCCCTCAACCTCGACGGAGGAGGCAGCAGCTGCCTCCTCGTAAACGGCCGCGAAACCATCCGCCCCTCCGACAAGGAAGGACAAAGACCGGTACCGGCTGTCTGGATGGTTTACACACAAAAATGATGTTTAAACAAGTTTGGCACGGTTTTTTATACTTATTCAATGAACCCTCATGAAACGCTTACTACCCATACTGATTGGATCTTTAGTTATGCTGATGGGCTGCAAGAAGGATGTCCGCGAGGACACCCAACTGAGGGTTTATATGGGCGACGGTCTTCGTACAATCCCCTTTAATGCCGAGTCAGTAAACATTGATATTCAAGGTATTAAGATAAGGTATAAGGGTCCGTCGGGTGCCACCGGAATCAACAGTACCAACAGTGAAGACTGGGTTTGGCTGAATACCAGACATGGCATTCATAACCTGGCTGAGTTGTTTTCCGGCAGCATACAACAGCTGGCTACCGGACCTGTACCGGGCGCCACCATTCGGGAGATCCGGTTTTTTATCGGAAAAAATAATTTCATCCGGATGGAAGGCGTTAATATACCGATACAGCTACCAGCTGGCAGCGAATACGGGTTTTCCATAGCCCTGGATAAGGACCTGGCGGTACCTTTTGATTCGCTGACCATCGATATGAACACCGCCAAATCCGTTCAAATGTTGAGCGGACAAAAATTTGCACTCA
>JALOMZ010000140.1 GCA_025455205.1 Chitinophagaceae bacterium
CAGCGATTGTGCGCTGATGTCGAGCACGGTGATGTCTGTGAAGCCTTCCGCCAGCAGGTGGTCCACCAGCAGGCTGTCGCCGCCGCCCACATCTATGATGGCCGCCTGCGCCGGCAGCTGCAGGGCACGGATGAGTTGCAGGCTGGTTTCCGGCACGGGCTGTATCCAGCTCAGCTCGTGGTGCTGGCGGGTGGCATATACCTGCTCCCAGTGGGCTTTGCGGTCGGTGTTCATAATTGTGCTGGAAGAATATCCGGTATAAAATAACAGGATGGCACCCGGTCAAAACATGACGAAATGCAGCCGCACCCGACAGCACCGGATGCAGCATGCGCTGGCGTCCTATCTTAGGCAACCATTTAAATGCACCTGACATGAAATACCTGCTGACTGCTTTCGCCATCTTCTGCACTTCGGTGCTCACGGCCCAAACCCTTTCGGCCGAAGAAAACCGCATCATTGCCGAAGTGCGCCGGCACCATGCCGCCAACCTCGAACTGCTGAAGGAGATCGTGAACATCAACAGCGGCTCCCTCAACATCGCAGGAGTAAAGGCCGTGGGCGAGCGGCTGGCCCAGGAATACCGAAAGATCGGCTTCCACACCGAGTGGATCAGCCTGCCCGATTCCGTAAAGCGGGCCGGACACCTGGTGGCCTGGCGCAAAGGCCAAAAGGGTAAACGAGTTATGATGATAGGGCACTTGGACACTGTATTTGAGCCCGATATGGAAGCCAACCCCTTCCGCCTGCTCAACGACAGCCTGGCCACGGGACAGGGCGTGGTAGACATGAAGGGCGGCAACGTGATGATGCTGGCCATCTGCCAGGCACTTCATAACCTCAAACTGATTGACGACGCTACCATTGTTTGCTACTACACCGGCGATGAGGAAAGCACCGGCGAGCCGGAATGGCTGAGCCGCCAGGACTTCATTGCCCGCGCCAAAACATGTGATATTGCCCTGGGCTTTGAAACCGCGCAGAACTTCAACACCGTGGCCGTGGGCCGCCGTGGCAGCAGCTCCTGGAAGCTCACCACCGAAGGCAGGCAGTCCCACTCCGCGGGCATGTTTGGACCCAATGCCAGCTATGGCGCCATCTATGAAGCAGCCCGCATTCTCACCGAGATCCGCCGGCAGCTGGAAGGGGAGAAATACCTCACCATCAGCCCGGGCGTGATAGCCGGGGGCACGGAGCTCAACAGCGATGACAAGAACTTCCGGGCCTCGGTGTCGGGCAAGACCAACATCATTGCCCCGGCGGCCGTGGTTCATGGCGACCTGCGCTTCCTGGGCGAGGCACAGAAGCAGGCTGCCCGCGAAAAAATGAAAGCCATAGCGGCCAGCTCCCTGCGCGGCACCAGGGCCCAATTTGAATTCTATGACGGGTTCCCGAGCATGGAACCCAAGCCGGGCAATTATGCACTGGTGAAAACACTGAACGACATCAGCCTGGCCATGGGATTGGGCGAGGTGAAGGCCGGCGATCCCGGCAGCCGCGGGGCAGGCGATATCAGCTGGGTGGCGGAATATGTTGACTGCCTGGATGGACTGGGTGCTTCCGGCGGCGGCGCCCATGCGCCCGGCGAAGTGATCAACCTCAAGGAGCTGCCCCGGCTGACCGAGCGGGCGGCCCTGCTGCTGTACCGCCTTACCCGCTAAAAACAGAACACCTGCGCCGTAGAGAACAGCACAGGTGTTGTTTGGGGTTTGTCGTGGGGTTCAGGGTTGGTACATATTGAAGTACCACTACACTAGCACAAAGGTCGAAAGAATTTCCGGGATATACCACCGTTGCAACGCCGTTTTAGCGTTCTTCACCATTTTTTAGGACCAATGTGCATAACTCGTTGGCAATTGGCCGCTTGCAGCCCGCTAATATGCGGCTTTCAGGCTGCCACCTTGCCATTCCGAAGCCGGATTTGGCCCCAGGGTGGCGTATATTGCCCCCCTTTACCAGCCAACACATAACACCAAAAAATACACAACATGCCCAACCAAGGAGGAGGCCGCATAGCCGCGGCACGCGCCCGCCGCATGATCACCCATTTCCGCCAGGCCCGGCTGGGCCAGGCATTGCCAAAAAACGACACCCAATCCGTTTGGTTTGCCGCCAGTGTGGTGGCCGAAGCCCTGGGTATCAGCCTGCCGGACAACCATCCCACCAGCGGCCTGCGTTTCTACCTGGCTGCCTATGACGCAGATACCCATCCGGAGGGCCAGCCCGAACTCAGCGGCAGGCTCACCCTGGTGATGGCGCCTACCCGGCAGGAAGGTGAACTACAGGTAAGTGGGCTGATGGAGGAAGAGGCTTTCAATGAAGGGGCCCTTTGTCCGCCATTCTGTGCTGATGATAGTGATTAGAAATTATGAGTGGTTAACAACCAAGCTTACATGGGGACAATTGTTACGTTAAGTCTTTTAAGTGATGGTATTCAGATAACCTGTGCCATCATCGCACTATTGACCATTAAACGCCAAAGTTCTCCCATACTCAAACTGCTGGCAGCTTATATCGTGTTAACAGCTATCCATGCCATTTTGCTGACCACCCTGGGCATGGTATTTCATATGAGGAATCATTTTCAGCAGAATAACTATATGTACCTCCGCTTTCCCCTGCTGGCGTTGATCTATTACCTCAGCTTCAGGCAGTTTAAGAGCCGGGGCATCTGGCTCTGCATCCTCTTCTGGTGCCTTACGCCTTTCTTTTTATGGTTTAATTTCCAAGCCTTCGGATGGAATACCATTCACATTCCCTATCTGACTGCAGGGGCAACCATGGTGATACTTTGTGTGGTATTATACCTGTATAACATGCTGGCCAGTGATCGGGTGTTGAATCCTGCCCGATATCCATTATTCTGGACCAGCATTGGCCTGCTCTTACTTTTTCTGACCGTTCTGCCATCCAGAGGGCTGTTGTACCTCCTGGTCAACAACAACCTGCTGCTGGCTCAACATGCCTCTATCCCCTTGTTTTTGATGAATCTTATCACCTACTCCATGATCAGCGCAGACTTTATCATACAATGGAAACAACAAAAGGCGGCTGAGTTGTCTGCCTCGCGCTGAGGGTCTTTTGCCGGCTGCACCATAACTTTCCGGCGGAAACAGGTTTTGACGCGGCAGGAAGGTGAAAAGCAAGTGAGCCTGCTGGGGGAGGAACAAGCTTTTAATGACTCGGATATTTGTCCGCCATTATGTGAAGGTGCTGAGGATATATAGGCAAAAAAGGGTAATCAAATTATACATGGAATGGTCATAGATATTCTAAGATTATTATCCACTCTTGTACAGATGGCTTTTGTGCAATAATAGCCTTGGTGACCGTCCGCCGTAACAGCACCCTAGTTTACAAATTGCTGGCTGCCTTTATGGTTTTGACCGCTCTTCATTCCGTCATTATGCCGGTCCTGGGCCATCTTCAAATCCGCAACCATTTCCAGCAGAACAACTACATGTACCTCCGCTTTCCCCTGCTGGCACTGGTCTATTACCTAAGTTTCCGGCGTTTCAATAGCCGGGGTGTGTGGCTTTGCATACTCCTGTGGTGCCTGACGCCTGTCTTTTTGTGGACCAACTGCCGGGCCATGGGCTGGAATACGGTACACACGCCCTATCTCGTGGCAGGTTCGGCAACGATGATTGCGTGCATCCTGATGTACCTCTATCACATGTTTGCCAGCGATACGGTGAGACCCACCGCTTATCCTTTGTTCTGGAGCAGTATTGGTCTGCTATTTCTATTCCTGACAGTTATTCCATCGGTTGGCCTTCTGAATCTACTGGTTGCCAACAATCTGCTGCTCGCCCAGCATGCTGCTATTTCCCTGGTATTCGTAAATTATATAACTTATTCCATGATCGCCGCAGACTTCATCATACAATGGAAACAACAAAAGGCGGCAGACTTGTCGGCCTCGCGCTGAGGGCAATGTCATTCAGGTAATATCTTCGGATATCCACGGCTTCAATCAGCGAAATCTGCGGGCACTTTTCCCGAAAATGACGAAGATGCTGCTGCAGATTTACGCAGATAAACAAGGCACCCCTTGCTAACCAGATAACATTTTGCTTTAGAGTCACGGGCCGACAGGGTTTTTGTGGGCAGCTCATGCCTGGTTTCGAGCAGGAGCCGGCAGGCCGGCACCCGATCATCGGCACCACAACGCAACAAGGGCAAACAGTTTCGGCACAGCATGCCAGAACTCATCTCAAAAGTCATTTTTAACCACCAGGACACTAAGAAGGCACGAAGAGCACCAGAAAAAATACAGGAAAATCGGGCATTGTGACCTTTGTGCCTCCCTGGTGACTTGGTGGTTAATTCTTCTTTTGCACTTTTGAGATATGCTCTAATAGAAACGGAATCCCCCGTATTTTGTGCATCCAACCGGTCAACACCACCCGCACGGATGACCGCATGATACCATGGACACTTCACAAGACCTCAGAATTGTTGTATTCACGCTCATCGGCCTTGCGCTGGTGATTGGGGTATTTGTGCTCAGCATCTTCCTGCTGTTCATGCGCAAGCGGCAGCGGCACTTGGTTCAGATGGCTGAACTGCAGCAGGAAATGCTGCGCTCGCAGATGGAGATCCAGGAACAGACCCTGCAAACCGTGAGCCAGGAGCTGCATGACAATATCGGGCAGCGGCTGGGGCTGCTCAAACTGCAGCTCAATGCACTGGGGGCCGATGTCCCCACCGGTCCGCTCCGGGAACAGGTGAGCCAAACCATTGCCGACCTGCGGCAGCTCAGCAAGAGCCTGCACCCGGAGCGCGTAGCCCAGCAGGGGCTGATGGGCAGCCTGGAGGAAGCGCTGCAGGCCTTGCAGCACACGGGTGCCTGGCAAACCAGCCTGCAGGTGGAGGGCGAACCCATTGCCTGCCGCAAAGAAGCCGAAGTGATCCTCTTCCGCATGGTGCAGGAACTCATGAACAACGCGGTGAAACATTCCGGCGGTGATCATTTTACCGTATCCCTGCATTTCAATGCCCAGGACCTGCGCATCACCTGCGCCGACAATGGGCAGGGCCTGCCCGCAGGCGCCACCCGGAGCATTGGCTTCACCAGCCTCCACAACCGCGCGCGCCTGCTCAAAGGAACCCTTAGCTTTGCGACCCCGCAAACCGGCAGTGGCTGCGAGGCCACCATCCGGATTCCCTATCACCATTTAATTGAACGGAGCGTATGATCAGGATAGGAATGGCAGATGACCATGTATTGATCAGGCAGAGCCTGGCCAATATGATCAATGGAATGGGTGATTGCGAAGTGATCTGGCAGGCATCGCACGGACTGGAAGTGCAGGAACTGATGGCCCGGCAGGAACCCGACGTACTGCTGCTGGACATCCGCATGCCCAAAATGAATGGCTTCGAAACCTGCGCCTGGGTAAGCCGGCACCACAAACAGGTGAAGGTACTGGCCCTGAGCATGATGGATGAGGAGGATGCCGTCATACGCATGCTGCGCGCCGGCGCCCGTGGCTACCTGCTCAAAGATGCCGACCCCCTCGACCTGGCTGCAGCCATCAAAACGGTGCATGAAAAAGGATTCTTTTTCAACGACGTGGTGTCGGGCAAACTGCTCCACCAGATCCTGCAGGAAAATATCGATGCCGAAAATGACCCCGGCCACCAGCTCACGCCCCGGGAGGAGGAATTCCTGAAACTCACCTGCAGCGAACTCACCTACAAGGAAATTGCCGATATCATGCACCTCAGCCCGCGTACCCTGGATGGCTACCGCGACACGCTGTTCGACAAACTGGGGGTCAAAACCCGCGTGGGCCTGGCCATGTACGCCGTAAAACGCGGCCTCTACGTTCCTTAACCCAATGCAGATACTGGCCGTTCTG